>WFSM01000045.1 GCA_015485945.1 Candidatus Bipolaricaulota bacterium
CCGGAAGTGTTCCGTACTCCGTTACACCGCGTATCCCGAGCCGGCGCCGGTTCATCAACCCGCACGGATGGCATGCTGATGATCTTCTCCTTATTCCGTGCTTGACCAATGATCACATCATCGGACAGATCTCGGTCGACGACCCTCGTAACGGAGCGAAGCCGACTCCGGCGGACCTGCGCGAGCTGGAGCGGCTGGCCGCCGTTGCCGCCGTCGCTCTTACCCAAGCGCACCAACGGGAGAACTTAAGTCAGCGCCATCGACTGTTTAGTTTTCTCACCGAAAACGCGATGACCGGCGTGGTTATCGTACAAGG
Organism: Candidatus Bipolaricaulota bacterium; assembly: GCA_015485945.1. GTDB lineage: Bacteria > Bipolaricaulota > Bipolaricaulia > UBA7950 > UBA9294 > S016-54. The sequence continues at coordinate 317 of WFSM01000045.1, forward strand.
CGGACGTATTCGCTATGCCAACGACCGTGCTACTGAATTATTCGGGTATTCCAGCGACAATCTCCGCACGTTGGAACCGTGGTGGCAGCTGTTTCACCCCAATGACCGTAGTGTCCTACAGGCAGCTGGTGAGCACATTACCCCGGGTGAATTCGAGGCGCGGGGAATTCGGCGCGACGGGGAGATCGTGTGGTTGAAACTGCAAGCGCTTGCGATGGAATACGAACGCAAGCCCGCTCTTCTTCTCAATTTGCTCGATGTCACCGACCGGGTAAAAGCCGAGCTTCTCCTCAAGGAGAAAGCGTTTCGCGACCCGCTTACCGGCCTGTTTAACCGTCACTACTTCGACGAGACGATCCAACGGGAGCTCAAGCGTTCTCAGCGCTACAAACGGCCATTCACTCTGATGATGACCGACCTCACGGGGTTTAAACGGGTTAACGACCGGCTTGGGCACCAAACCGGCGATCAGATCCTGCGCGACGTCGCTCAGGTGATCCAGGAACAAATCCGGGAAAGTGACTGGGTGATCCGCTACGGCGGGGATGAATTCCTCGTCATCCTCCCCGAAACTGGGGTGCAGGTGGACGCCCTTGCCCAGCGCCTGCGTCGAGTTATCGCGGAATGGGCGGCGACTCGCATTCCCGATGTCGGTTTGGGAATCGACATTGGTTGGGCCACCTGGACTCCGGACAACAATCTGTCCCTGTCCCGTCTTATTCAACTTGCTGATTCCAACATGTACGCCGAAAAAGAAGCACGGTAGCCGTCGCCGAGATGTTTAAATTGGCAAAAACCTGCAAATGGTTCACTGTTTGCCCAATGAAGCGGTTTTACGAGAGTGGCAAACTGGATGAAAAATGGGTTAAGGCGTACTGTTGGGGAGACTGGGGAAAATGTGTGCGCTACCAGATGGAGGAGAGTGGAGAACCGCATCCCGATAATATGCTTCCCGACGGCACAATTAACGAGACTCTAGATGCGGGATGAGCTGCCACTACAGGTTGTGCGAGCGAGTTTTTTGATAAGCAAACTGCATGAAGCACACGCGCTAATGGGAAGGTAAGAGTGGATAATCGAGTTTACCGCGGGTTGCACCGCGATCCCGGGACGCGGATTACCCTGATGGGAGCAGGAGTGAACATCGGGCTAATCGCGGTGAAGCTCACCGGCGGCATTCTCACCGGCTCGATCGCATTGATCGGTGATGGTATCCATTCGATATCCGACCTCGCTACCGATCTAACCGTTCTCGCCGGCATCCGTCTTGGTGCCCGTAAGGCCGATATCTCTCATGCCTACGGACACGGACGCTATGAAACTCTCGCCGGTGGGGTGGTGGCATTGGTATTGATCATGGTGGGGGCGTACATCGCGTGGGATGCCGGAATGGCTCTGTACGACAATCACGTGTCCTATCCCGGGGGCGCCGTGGTTGTTATCGCCGCGGGTGCAATCGCGGTCAAGGAGTGGATCGCGCGCCGTACGTTGCGGGTTGCAGCAGAAGTGCGCAGTCCAGCACTGCGTGCTAACGCGTGGCATCATCGCTCTGATGCGTTGTCTTCGGTCGCCGTCCTCCTCGGTGGGATCGGCAGTCTCCTCGGGTGGGGACACGCCGATCAGGTCGCGGGGATGATCGTGGGCGGAATGGTTATCGCCGCCGGAATCAGCACCGTGGGGACAGTGATACACGAGCTATTAGAGGGAAGCTTGTCCCGCGCCGAGCTGCGCCTGATCCAACATGCAGTAGCGGAAGTGCCCAAGGTGCAGGGGTGGCACAAGCTGCGTACCCGGCGCGTGGGCAGGAACGTGTTCATCGATCTGCATGTGTTAGTCGATCCTCACATCTCCGTGCTGGAAGGGCATCGCATCTCGATGGAGGTGGAGCGCGCAATCAAAGCCGCGGTGTCTCAGTCGGCAAACGTGCTTGTACATGTCGAGCCCAATATTCCCGAGCTCGCCGCCCACGACGCTAATGATTAATCCAACACGGCGGTGAGGAACCGATCGACCGATTCAGCGGTCAAATGATGCGGGGTGTATCCCGGATAATTGCGGGCGATCTCGGTATCACGGGCGAGATCGAGTTTGTCCTGGTTGATACTATAAAACACTCCGCGCTCGCGCAGCGTCTTTGCCAGGTACTCCTGTTCGGATTGGCCGGGAGTGGGGATGATAAGGGCTTGTCTTCCGATCTCGGCCAGTTCCATCAGAGTGGTATAACCGGAGCGGCAGATGACGAGCTTGGCCCGGTTGAGCATCTCTTCCTGCTGTGCGCGGTTGAGGTATGGGTAAACCTCGATCCCGTTCCCTAATTTCGGGGCAGTGCCTCCCGGGGTCCCGAGCGCGATCACAATTTTCCCGTTAAGGTTGCCCACTTGGGCCAACACCTTTTCGGCGAACATCGAACGCTGTGGCTCCGGGCCAGAGATGGTGATGAAGTAATCGATGTCTTGGGGAAGATCAAGATGGCGCACACTCGACAGAATCCCGAGGTAAACGAGCTTATCCGGTGGGGTGAACCTGACTTTGTGGCTCATGTCGCCGCTCATCCCGCCGTCTTCGTCATCGGGGATGAGAATTTTGTGTACTGGCGAGAACCACTTTGCTAAGAACCACTCCATTATTCCCTCCATGAACGGATCCCGCCACGGTGCGATGTAGCGCGGGCTGTGGGTGATGAAGTATGAAGTGATATCGGGGCGCACGAGCCCGTTGCGGTGGTCAGTGACGATGAAGTCAAACTGTTCCTGCTGCAGCAACTGCTTAAGGCGGCGTTTTTCCCGATACCACGTCCAGATGATCCGGGGAATGTTGACGGTTGTCTTCACGTAGAAGCGGAAGCTTGATCGTGCCACGGTGGTCGGGATGTCGGGCCAGTCGAGATAATGGCAGGAATCACCGAGCTCGCCCTTGAGGACTTGGAGTGCCCCGCCGGTGGCGACGATAGTTACGTCACACCCGCGTGACAACAAACCACGGATAAGATTAAGATCGCGAGTTGCGTGTCCCAATCCCCACGCGCTTGTTCCAAACAGCACTTTCTTGGAAGTCGTATCTTTCATAACTTTCCTTTCGCTGGCAATTTGTGTATTTTAAAGGAGGAAGTACGCTTAACACAAATAGGGGCAGGGTGACATAGTGGTGAATCATGAATTGATGACGGTTGTTCTGGCGGGAATGGCGCTTGTAACCAAAAATGTTTCCGCTCCTCGTCCGCCGTGGTGGGGGAAACTGATTCGCTTGTTCCTTGCGCTAACCTTTCCCGCCGCGCGCCACGTGTTATTTGACCTCCAGGTGGACGGACGCTCCAATTACACCAATTCTCCGGGAACACTCATTGTGGCCAACCACAAGACCGATTTTGATATTGTCCTTCTCGCGCCCACCATCTTTTGGTCACATTACGGACGTGGCCCCGGGGGGCGGATCGCGTTTGTTGCCGCGGAGCGCATGTTCTTACCCGGGTACCTGTCCGATTACATCCTGCACCGCCCGCAGTGGCTGCGTCGCCTTGTCTACCCCGCCAACCTCAGCGCGGTTTTGCAAGCGATTCGTGCCTACCCAATTGGCTATCTGCGCGTGCGCAAATTGAAGGCCCATCTGCGCGCGGTGCGGGATATGGTAGGGGATGTCCCGGTGGGGACCGTACTCTCCCGGCCGGTGGAAGAGGTGATCCCCGGCGCTGATCCCGATGCCCCCCTCGCGCGCGTACTCCGGTTCCAGTATCACGAGGCGCTCGATCAGGAATGGGAATTCTCCGTGCTTGCCCCGGCGATCAGGCGAAAACTGCGCACACAGCACGTGCATGAGATCATTGCCGCGCTCACCCGGTTCGCGGCGGTGCTTGATGCAGGCGATCCTCTCTACCTTGCGCCGGAAGGTGGGTTGGAGACGGACGGCAGGTTCGATGAGGCGAAGGCCGGCCTGATTCGGTTGGTGGAGATGGCGCGCGGTCCGATCGTGCTCCCGGTGAATATCACTTACGATTTCATGACCACCGGCAAGCAGCGTGCATTCCTTACGATCGGGGAGGAGTTACGTGGGGTGAAGAAATGGTCACGACGCCGGTTGGAACAGGAGATTATTACCACTGTATCGCAACTCGGCACGATAACGTTTTCCCAGCTTGCGGCGGTGGGGTTGCGATCGCTTGTCACCCGCGGCGAGCTTGTGCATACCGGCGATCTGAAGCAGGAGATCCTGCAGACGGCGTTGGAACTGGCCGACGATGGCTACCGCGTCGACACCCACGTCTTGACCCCCGGCGGATTCGCCCGGCGATGGCGGCAGTTCGTTGCGTACTGTACCCGCAATCAACTGCTGGAATTCATGGGGCCGTGGATCCTGTATGACCGCGCGGTGCTGTTCGGAACAGGGGATAATAGGCGCACATCACCATGGGTGTACGCAGCAAATGAATTCGATACTATCGTGGACGCTGCTACCACCGCTCTTATCCCCGAGGAAGGGTAAATCGGAAGCACGGGCCGTTGTGCGGGATGTTCTCCGCCCAAATTCTGCCTCCGTGTGCTTCAACGAGCGCCTTGGCAATCGCCAACCCTAACCCAGAACCTCCGCTCGCCTGAGTGCGCGACGGGTCGGCACGGTAGAAGCGATCGAAGACGTGCTCCAATTCTGCCGCAGATAACTCATGGCCTGAGTTGCACACGCTTGTCTCCACCGTATCTCCTGTTTGGCGTACCTTGACCCGGATTGCTCCACCGGCCTTGGTGTAGCGGGTTGCATTTGCCAATAGGTTGAGGAGAACTTGTTCAATCCGGTATGCGTCGCCTCGCACCGGGGAAATTCCAGCTGCAACTTCAATGTAAAAATCGATGCCCCGGTCTTCCAATTCGGGTCCGATGGTTTTTTCGATCCCGGCGATCAACTCGCGCAGATCAACGGCGGCGGGGTGAATCATCAACTGATCAGCGTCGGCAAGAGCAAGTTGGTGGAGATCATCCACCAGACGCACAGTGAGGAGCACCTTATTGTGGATGGCGCTGAGGTTCTCTGGGGTCGGCGCGATGATTCCGTCCCGCAGCCCCTCCAATCCGTTGCGCACCACGTTGAGCGGGGTGCGAAGCTCATGCGATACATCAGTAATCATCCTTCTTTTTGCGCGTTCCGCCCGTTCTAGACTCACCGCCATGTCGTTAAACGCCGCGGCAAGGCGGCCAAGCTCGTCGGTAGTTTCGACCGGCACTTGCTGTTTAAACTCTCCGTTGGCGACGGAATGAGCAGCGACGGCAAGCCGATTGATGGGACCTGTCAGCTGGCGGAGGAGGAGGAATCCAATGCCGATTCCGACGATGGCGACGGTCAACCCGGCGAGCCACAAAGAACCGGTGACGGTGCGGAGAAACCCCCGTTCCAGCGGCGAGCGCACCGGATTAGGGGGACGAAACGGGAGTAGGAACCAACTTGTCCCGTTCCTTAGAGTAACTTTGACTCCGACAGATAGTTCTTTCCCTGAGACAACACGGCCGATAAGGTTTGGATCGGGGGCGGCCACCACCTTGCCCGCTTTATCCGTAACTATCGGCGAAAGCGGTTCGTGTTTAAGGATGCGGAGCAGTTCCTGCTCAGTGTTTGCTTCCGCCAGATAGCGAGCGGCAAAGCGAAACAAATCCTCTTTCTGGATGCGGGCGCGCGCGGAGACAAATCTGTGGAATGCCTGGTCAACTGCGAGATGAATCAACGTGTAGCCGAGAATGGTGGTTAGTAAAATAACCAAAATGAGGGAAGCGAACAACTTTGTCCGGAATGAAAGCCGCCGCAGGAGGTTCATCGCGTTTTATCCCCTTTTGCCAGTTTGTATCCCACCCCAAACACGGTGAGGATGTAGCAGGGATGTTGCGGGTCGGGCTCTATCTTGTGGCGCAGTCGCTTGATGTGGGAGTCGATCGCTCGTTCAAAGCTGGCGTACGTTGTACCACGGATCGCTTCAAGAAGCTCAAGCCGGGTAAACGCTTGGCCGGGATGGCGAAGGAAAAACGCGAGAAGATCGAACTCCATTGGAGTGAGGTCAGTTATTACCCTGCCGGCGACCTCCACGATGCGCTGCTTGAGATCCAATTTGATCTCACCCGATTCAAGAATCGACTGATTACTCCCTTCGTTCCGACGGCGGAGGATCGCGCGTACTCGCGCTTCGAGCTCGCGTGCGCTGAACGGCTTGACGACGTAGTCGTCCGCTCCAATGTCCAGCCCGGTGATGCGATCCTCCTCGTCCACGCGGGCGGTGAGCATGATGATTGGAACTGTGGATTGCGTCCGGATGCGGCGCGCCACCTCAATCCCGTCGATTCCGGGAAGCATCCAGTCGAGCACAATTAGATCAGGGCGAAATGACGCGAACTTAGCGAGCGCTCCGGCACCATTGCCTGCCGTTGCCACCCGGTAGCCGGCTTGCTCCAGATAGCGGCCAACAAGGGTACATACCCATTCTTCATCGTCCACGATCAAAATTCGTGCTGTCATCATGTTAAGTATACCGACTGGCGGGCGCAGGCAAAGATGCCAAAAAAACGAAAAAAGGAGGACCCGATAGTCTGGATCCTCCGCGGTCGATAAGGGAGCAGAAAGCGGGTGGCTTGTTTTTTCAGTTGTTACCGATATGAATTTGGATTCTGAAATGCCATGCCCCATCTGGGCCGATGTACCAGCACCAGCCGCTTCCACCTGGCGGCGTTCCGTAGTGCCACTGTCCGTTGTACCAGTACCAATAACCGGAAACACACCCCGAACACGGTGGCGGGGACGGCGGCGCAGGTGGACACGGCGGCGGACAATAACCGGGCTGAGAATAGCTATAGTTGGGGGCAATGGTAAATGACATCCATGCCGTCACCCATACGGCGCATGGAGAGCACGGGGCTGGATTTATCCCCATTATGTGCCCGCGAATCGTGTTCCCGGCGGACTGTGGATCGGAACCCACCCAGGGAAACGGCTCGGAATACTGCGTCGGCACCAGGTTAAGTGGAGCGGTACTTGCGATAATCTGAAGCTGTTCCACGCCGGTGGGGGGACTAACCACAAGCCGGTAGTTCCCGTCGGGAAGCGCATGCGTTCCGGGTGCAACGTAGTTATTGTGCGAAAATGCATTTGGGAAGATAAGGCGCACCACCCCGTTTGGCTGAATATCGTAGATGTAAACGAACGCCTGCTGATTGACGGAGAACATTATTTGGGCGTTTTCTCCGACGACATAACTTGGTTTGTTCGTCCAGATGTTGACCGTGAGTGAACCGGGAGTTGGTGCCGGTGCTGGCACGATTCCAAGCGGGCTTGGAGCTCCGGCCACCAATGCAGCTGCGCTGATCATCCCGACGATAAACAACGCGACTGTAATGATTTTTCGTATGTTCATGCTGATCACCTCGCTTAATGTACACGGAGGACGAGAGTCTGGTTTCACATGCCGAACGGATGCAGAGATGTAGCAGCCTGCCGCGGTTGCATCGGCAGTGAACCGCGGGTATGGTGGGAATATGTTAGTGATTGGATTGGGCGGGCCGCCGGGTGCGGGTAAGAGCGCGGTGGCGGAGTTTCTCGCCCGCACACCTGGAGTGAAGCGAATTGACCTCGACCGGGTGGCGTGGGGACTGTATCGCCCCGGAAGTGCGCTTTACGACGAACTTGTCGCCCGATTCGGGGGGAAAATTATCGGGTCCGACGGCGGGATTGATCGGAAGAAGCTGGGACGAATCGTGTTTTCCGATCCTCATGCCCGTGCTGACCTTGACGCAATCGTTCATCCGGCGGTGGGGCGCGCGCTGCAGGGAATTATCGCGGCTGGGCGCGCCCGCGGAACGCGTATCCTGCTCGTAGAGGGGGCGCTACTCGGGGTCTCGCCGCACGTCGATTATTCTTTGTTCGATGCGGTCATTTGGCTGACTGCGTCGCGGGAAGTACGCCGGGAGCGTCTTGCCCGCGTCGGGAGAGAAAATCACGTCGATCGCGTTCCCGACCGCCCTGCCGGCATGGCGACCGTGGTGGATGCCGCGGGAACGATTGCGGACACGGCGGAACGGGTGAGAAGACTAATCGCCCGGCTCGGCAAGGACGTTGTGGACGCGGAGAAGCAGTAATACCTTGTCGTTGGGGATCGCGGTTCTGAGGTGACCGCTCCGCCCGGTCATTGTTTCAGCGGCGAACAGCGCTGAGATGATCGCTTCCTCCGTTGCTTCCACCACCGCTTGAAATGCAGGATCGAACGCGCCGCGGGCGTCGTTTATCCGCGTTTCTCTGAGCAAGACAGCGTTCTTGGCGTATGGAACACGATTGGCGGTGGAGAACGCGAGTACGAAATCACCACTTCCGGAATGGCCGTACGACCCGGTGCGAGCAAGGCCGATCCCGGCACGCACTGCAAGGCGGCGTAACTGACGTGGTGACAGCGGAAGATCAGTTCCGACAACGATAATGATCGACCCGTTGCCGCCCGTCGGATCGACGGGTAACGGCGGGAGTTCCCGCCCCACCGGAATTCCGGCAATTGTAAGCTCCTCATGACGCCCGAAATTAGGCAGGGCAAGCACGCCGACAGTGTAGGTGCGATTAGCGATGGTGACCAATCGAGATGCGCTTCCGATGCCGCTTTTGTACCCAAATGCCACCATTCCGGTTCCGGCACCGACGCCGCCTTCGGCGACCGGTTCAGCGGACGCCGAATCCAACGCCGCGAATACGTGTTCACGGGTGATCGCTCGCGCCTGAATATCGTTAAGGTATGAATCGTTGCATTCTCCCACCACTGGGTTGACGGATAAGATCGGTGTCTCAGGCTGGGAATAGTGGTTGATCACCCATTCGATCAGGGCGTCACTTGCCCGCCCCACGCACATAGTATTGGTGAGCAGAATTGGGGTTTCGAGCGTGCCAAGCTCATTCAGCTGCGGGATTCCGATCGATTTTCCGAATCCGTTGATCACGTGTGCCGCCACCGGCAGCTTCATGGTAAATAAGTTGTCCGCAGCGGGGATAATCGCCGTCACGCCGGTACGGATGTCATCCCCAGCGATCACAGTTGCGTGCCCCACTTTCACTCCCGGCACATCGACGATGGTAGCGGTGGACCCCGGCGGCATGGTTCCGATTTTGATTCCATATTTGCGCTTCAAATTTGCCATTTTGACCTCCGGTTACAACGTGATAACCCACCGCGGTAGCCGCACGAATCGGGCTGGATCCTGGCGGAAGTAATCGGCAAGCGTCTCGTACACGCGGGGATGAGCATCAATGAGCGTCCCCGGATCGGTAAAAAAGAGCTCCGTCACTACAGCGAAAAACTCGGCTGGATTTGTCGCTCCGTATGGATCGATGACCGTTGGCTGACCTGCGTCCACTGCCGCGCGTAGGTGCGCGTACTCCTCTTCCATCACCCGCACCCAGGGCGGATAGCGATCGGCGGTAAGAAGGGGAACCCCGTCCATCTCACCGTTTTCCGCATCGAGCTGATGCGTGAATTCATGGATGACCACATTATGTCCCGGCCGCTGGCCAGTGGCTCCGACCGCCACTTCGTCCCACGCTAGCACGACTGCTCCGCGCGACCATGACTCCCCGGCCCGCACCTGCGGCCCCTCGGTGACGATACCGGTCTGATCCCGTTGCATGTTGGGAGCAATGTACTGGGACGGGTAGACGATAATCGACACGAGGCGCGGGTAATAATCAGTGTGCCGGTGCAACAGTAACAGCGCCGCCTGTGCCGCAATGGTTACCTTCATATCCTGATTAAGTGAAAGACCACCCGCTCCTTCAAAGTGTTTTTCGTGAACGAGAACCTTTGTGGTGCCTTCCAATTCCTCGCGGTCGGCGGACGTGAGATGGGTGAGTACGGGTATTTCGTCGATGACCCGCTTCCATTCCCGGGGCAGTGGACGTGCCTTGATCCGCCGCCGCCGGTACTCGCTGATAATCCCCATTCCCACCTCCGGTGTTCACTGAATCGCGCTTGTGACATTCTAATTGCCCGGTACGATCGGCGCCAGGCGAAGATGATGATCCCGTCTATTACGACAGTGCTTGCCTTTGCGCCTGGTTTGTGCTATAGTGTTTTTATCACGGGATTTAAGGAGGTGGACGATGCCTATAGGAGCATTGTTACTGTCGTTCTTCTTTGCGTTTTGGGTATTTGCGTTTGCCGGATGGTGGTGCGGCGGTCCGTGCCATTAGGCCGTAACCGGTAGCGCAACCAGAGCGAACTGATGAAGAGACTGTACGCAGGAGGGCGAGGATTACTCGCCTTCCTACTTATTTTGCTGTTGTTGGGGACGGCGGGATTTGCCGCCACCACCGCACAGATTGCCGAGAAAACCGGGTTGGCGCCTGATCTGTTTGTACAGCTTACTGCGCCGGTTCACGGGCATGATCTCGGAATCTTTATCGTTTTTATCACCGACCGCACGTTTAGCTCTCGCATTTCTCCGAAACTACGCGGGGAGCTGGCCCCGTATGTCGGGCGTAACGCGTTGTATGTTAACCCGTCAGTTAAGCAAGTTGTAAGTTCGTTTGATTTCTCGCCGGAGCGGTTCACGATCACCCAGAACGGTAAGACATTCACGCCAAGTCAGAAGGATTGGGTCGCGATTACGCCCGGATTTCTCGCTGGCAAATTTGTCGTGAATCCAGGGGGAGAGACATACGGCTCGGGAAGCGAGGGAATTCTCGTGCTCGGGGATCGCATTGACGTTGCCAAACCGTTTACTGTTAGTTATCAAGGGGTTTCGGCGACATTTACCATTAAATCACTCGGGACGACGGCTCCAACTGCCGTTGCCACCACTCCAACACCGCCGCAGACTCCGGCCGTTACCCCACCGTCGCAGGTTACCAACCTTGTCACTGCCCTTGCTCACGGCGATTTTTCCGCACCCGCGGTTGCGAAGCTAATTGGAGTTGATCCAACACTCGTGCGCACACTCGTTGTTAAATCGCGCGGTGAGGAGCTACGCCTCCTGTTTGTGCGGCTGGAAGCAAGCGTGCGCGCCAGCGCATTGAGCACGGACTTGATCAAAAGCATCGATCCCCTGATCGGAAGCGGCGCTGTGATGGTGTGGGCGTTATCACCCACCGGTGCGGACTTCTCCCCATGGCGGTTTTATATTCAACAGCACGGGACTAACTACGTCTTCTTTAGCTCATCTTCGTTCGCCGAGTTGACGCCGGGCTTTTTGAAGGCACGGCGGATTCCGGTTGACGGTATTGTCGCAGGAGTGATTAAGTTGCCAAAGGCAGTCGATCGCGGAGCGCCGTTTGCCGTGTTCTACGGGTCGGCCAAGGTTGAGTTTAATCCCACACCGTGAGACTGATCCTTGCGTCCGCATCCCCACGGCGGGTCGAGCTGCTATCCCGTATTACCACTGATTTTATTGCGGTCCCAAGCGATATCGATGAGGTTGCGTCCAGTGCTCCAGAAAGACAGGTGGTGCAGCTGGCACGAGACAAGGCGGGGGCGGTCGCACGGCGGCATCATGGCGTGATCATCGGTGCGGACACGATCGTTGTTATTGACAACGAAATTCTGGGCAAGCCACGGTCACGCACTAATGCCCGTGAGATGCTCACACAGCTGAGCGGACGCACTCATCGTGTCCTTACTGGGGTGTACATTGTCTCTACCTACACCGGAGAGGAACGGGCCAATTGGGTGGAGACCGCGGTTACGTTCCGAAAACTGGCGGCCGACGAAATTGAGTGGTATCTTGAAACCGAAGAATACATGGATAAAGCCGGTGCGTACGCGATTCAGGAACAGGGGGCGCTTTTTGTTGAAGGGATCTGCGGGGACTACTTTAACGTGATGGGCCTTCCGCTCACGCAGCTTTATCTCATGTTGCGGGATCTCGGATACCGGCTGTCACAGTCACCCCGCAGCGATAAAAAATTTATAACAGGAGGGTAACATGGCACAAGGGAAGAAACTTTCAATCCTCGACCTGCAGAAAATGAAGCGGAATGGCGAAAAAGTCGCGTGGATCACCGCTTACGACTATCCTACCGCCCAGTTTGCGGAGGCGGCAGGGATGGACATGCTTCTGGTCGGTGATTCGCTCGGAATGTGTGTGTACGGATACGAAGGAACGGTCCCGGTGACGATGGATCAGTGTATCGTCCATTGCCAAGCAGTGCGGCGTGGGGCACCGAACACATTTGTGCTTGGCGACATGCCGTTCATGAGCTACCAGACAAGCGATGTCGATGCAGTACGGAACGCGGGTCGGTTCATCAAGGAAGCGGGGATGGACGGGGTGAAGCTTGAGGGGGGAATTCGTGTGATCTCGCGGATTAAAGCGATCCTCGACGCCGGCGTTGTGGTATGCGGCCACATCGGGCTCACCCCGCAGAGCTCGGGTCAGCTCGGTGGCCACAAGGCGCAGGGGCGCACGGTGGCATCGGCCAAGTTGTTAATCGAAGATGCGCTGGCGATCGAAGAAGCCGGAGCGCAGATGCTCCTGCTGGAAGCGGTTCCGCCCGAGGTCGCCGGATTCATCGCGCATAAACTCACGATCCCGGTTCTGAGCATCGGCGCCGGCCCGTACTGCGACGGTCAACTTCTCATTGTCTCTGATCTGATCGGGCAATTCCAGGCATTTACCCCCAAGTTTGTGAAGAAGTACGCCAATGTCGCCCAGGTGGTGACCGACGCCCTGACGGCGTACATCAAGGATGTGAAGACAGGCGACTTCCCGGCCGATGAGCACTGTTACCACATGCTCAAGGGCGAGAAAGAAAAGTTCGAGGAGCTGATAAAGGACTATGACTGACCTACGCAAGCTGCTCCAAATTCCAATTGAGAACTTGGATCAGATAAACGAGACGATTCTCGACCCCAATAACGAGATCGTGAACGAATTCCTGGCAGTGGTTGATCGCTATGGAACTCCGGACGAGATCAACCGCAAGGCGGCGCAGGCGCGCGCGCTTCCCAACCTCCTTCACCAGTTGCAACAGATTGAATCGCCGTATCTCAGCGATCTTGAATGGTTGACGCGCATGCGGGACGAGGGGGCGTTCGTCACGATTGCCGATTTCCGGCGCCAGGTTCTCGGCGACCGGGCGGCGACAATGGCGTTTAAGGATGACTACGCGGTGACGCTCGAGATCAGCGCACTGCAGTTTTTCCCGTGGTTGATCACCGAAGCACGCCAAGCGATCGAAAACAAGGAGCTGATGCCCGGTCGCTATATCCGTGTGCGCAGTATGAAGGAGCAGGTCGCCGATAACGGTGACACTCTTGCTGTTGCCGCGGCGATGCAAATCATCGGGGCAAGTTACGTCGAAACCTTAGATACCAAAGGAACGGACGGCTCGAATATCCACCTTGGTGGTCCCGACACCATCACCGGTTACTTTGGTGGGGTGGGGGAACCGAATGAGCACGCCCTGCAGTGGGTGGATGAGTTCCTTCACTACTACACGACGTACGGGATAAAACAGGTCCTGAACATCAACCCCGGTACCGTGCTGCTCGGCTATTTCCTTCATAAACTCGGCATCGACGTTGAGTTCAAGATCTCGGTGTATATGGGAAACGATAATCCGTATGCTGCTCTGTGGACGTTGATCGGGGCGAAGCTGTTCGCGCGGCCCGACGGGACGACGTCTCTGATCGGATTCAACTGGTCGAACTCGGTGAACAACCGGACAATCGAGAAGACGGCTCCGATTCGCGTGGCGCTTGGGTTCGAGGACGTCATCCGCTTTGAGCACCACATCACCGAGACGTACAAATCGATTGTCATCCAGCCGTACGACCGCACTACGGAGCTCGTTCAGCTCGCCGATCACGTCAAGAACATCTCCGCTAAGCACGAGGGAGCGGGTCCGGACATCGATGCCGCCCGGGAACACCCGTCGGACATCCTTGAGTACTTCCTGCCAAAGGAGGAAATCGAAGCACGCGGGCTGATGCCGTATCTCGAGCTTAACTACCTCGACAAGCACGCGGCAGTGAATCGAACCGCGGCCGCGCTTACCGAGAACGGATTGTCATTCATCGCGGCGCGAAACCTGCACCACTGAACTTTTTACAGGTAGCCGAGTCCTTTCAGCCGGCGTTTGAGGGCCTCGTCATCGGCTGACACTGCTGCGCCCACGGGTGCGGTGTGGTACGTATCCGTGGACATCCGCAACGGGTGCGCGCGCCAGTGTGCCGGGGTGTAGGCAGCATTCCACACGCGTCCGTCCATGGATTCCGGGATTTCGCAGTCGAGGAGGTAGAGGAGGTTGGGGGCAAGGTCGAGGAGCCGCGCTCCGTCGATCTGCGCTTGCGGCCGGAACGGATCGCCTAACCCAATCAGGATCCCGTCCATGCGGTGATGGGCACGGAAGATAGGCCGGTCGAACAAGCGGTTTGAATAGAACCCGGATGCTCCGTTGGCAATCGTGCGCAGATCCCGAGGAAGGAACATGATGTCCGGGGCTTCTGTTACGTGCGGCCCGGAGTAGACTTCCTCGCGGGGATAAGCCGTGCCAAGAAGTGGCTCCCCGGTCTTCGGGTTTACTACGGCATTCAGTCGGGCGATCAGCTCGGCGACGAGCGCCTCCCGCTCATCTGGAGGCACAATGCCATGCGGCTCCCGCCCGCGGACGTTTACGATCACGTGGCCGATGTCAGCGTGGGAATAGGCGCGCGTGCGACTCCAATCGATGTCGTCAAATGACAGAAACAGCTTTCCGAGTGCGCGGGCGAGTAGTGTGTCACCGACCGCGTCCAGGAATAAATTAGTCGTGAGGCCGAGGCGGTAGGCAAACGGGTACAGGGAGAATCCGACTGTTTGTAGGCGCCGATGTGTCAGGCCGGCGCGGAACAAGGCACGCTTCATCCGTCCCTCCACCCCACCGCGCAGCTTGAGATATCCCTCGCGCCACAGCCAGGTGTTGGCCGAGAACGTGAATTCCTCCGGCCCCATTCCATGATCGGACATGAGAACTACGGCGGCATCCATTTTATGAGCCAGTGCCACCAGTTCACCGACGAGGCGGTCGACCTCCTGAAACACAGTGCGAATGGGATCGAATCCGTTGACGGAGATGCCCCATAGATCGTGTTGTACCTTATCCGTTGTCTGAAGATGGAGCATGAACAGGTCCCAATCGTAGTGAGTCATAAAGTGGCGGGCGGCGGCGGCGCGGCCGCGGGCTCCCGTTAGTAACTCTTCGACTTTCCCGCGCACTGTGAACCGGTGTGCGCACTCCGGAAAGAACCGATACCCGGGGGCCGCACGGCGGAGCTCGGCATACGCCTCCTTGGGGTAAGTCGGGGCCGGATCAGAGGGTGAAGTAAGCATCCCCGGAATGATGACCCCGTTCACCGGTGGGGGAGGATAGGTGACAGGGACTCCGATGCTGATGACGCGTTTACCCTGAGAGCTCGCGATCTCCCACACTGTGGGCGCGTCGATGTCGGCGGAATTGACAACACGAAGTTTGTACTCTCCCGGTTTGCGCGTTCTCCACCCGAAGACCCCATGCTTGCCCGGATTTACCCCGGTCTGAAATGTGGACCACGCCGGCCCGGTAAGCGGAGGGACCGTGCTTCGGAGTTTTCCTATTAATCCATCATTGCGATACGCGGTAAGGTGGGGAAGTGCGTCCGCGTATTGCGCCAACAATGGGAACCCAACTCCGTCCAGCCCGATCACAACCGTCTTTGTCATGACAACACCTCAGTATACGCTTCGATAAGCCGCTCGCCGATATGCGGCAGGGAATGTTCCTCCACAAACGCGTGGCGTGCAACCGGACGGTCCGCAGCGATGAGCTCCATTACTGCGTGTGCGAACTCTGCGGGGGTAGTTCCCCAGCGGCCAGCCGGATCTGTCTCCAGCCAGGAGCGATATACCGCAAGGTTGCGCACCACCAACGGAAGCCCCACAGCCGCTGCTTCGATCACGGCAAGCCCGAGCGATTCGCCGTAGGACGGATGAAAATAAACGTCGCTGCCGCTGTACGCTTCCTCCACCGTGGGGAGGTACCCAAGAAAGCGGACGTTCTTGGGATGGCGACGGACTGCAACTTCAAACCGAGGATTGAAGCATAACAGCCGGCTTGGGCGTGGCCCTACCCAGATAAACTGAAATTGCGGCAACAGCCGTGCGACAGCAATGAAGTCATCCACTCCTTTGAGAGGGATCACCTGCCCAACAGCGAGAACGGTGGGGCGGTCGAGCTTGTATCGTGTCCGAAATAACCGCCGTTTATCCTGATCATAAGTGAATTTAGTTAGGTCAACCCCGCTTGATACCGGCTGCACCGGCCGACTGCCGACGAGGGGGATCAATTCCTCTACTGCGGATGCGGATGGAGTGATGATAAGATCGGCACACCGCAGAAACCGCCGCAGATAGGCGCGGTAGCCGGGGACGACAATACCGGATAGCGAGAATGCGCCCCGGAGTAAACTCGGAAGTGAGTGCACGCTCGCCACTACTGGTTTGCCCTCCCGTCGCGCCCGGGTTGCATAATAGAACGACCGCGGTCCGATCCATTGAAGGTGAAGCACGTCGTAGTCAGTGCGTGGGTCGGTTGTCACCTCAACGCCGTAGGAGGTAAGAGCGTGGATCTGATTAGTAGTTGCCGCTCCGATCCCCGAACGGTTGACGAGAC
The DNA here is from genome assembly GCA_015485945.1 of Candidatus Bipolaricaulota bacterium. Classification (GTDB taxonomy): domain Bacteria; phylum Bipolaricaulota; class Bipolaricaulia; order UBA7950; family UBA9294; genus S016-54. The sequence goes on from WFSM01000045.1 coordinate 16,940, forward strand.
CGTGCACTTCCAGATAGATACAGACTTTGATCGCCGCTCCTTTCCCGGTTTAGCAATCAGAGAGCAGCGCCAACGTGAGTTCTAAGGCGGCAACGGCGGAGTGATGTTTGTTCTCAACCCGCGTTCCTGTCCACCGAAACTGGCGACACAGTGCGCCGTGCGGTCCCTCAACGCCGATGTACACCAGTCCGACTGGTTTGTCCGAAGTGCCGCCGCCGGGACCGGCAATTCCAGTGACTCCTACCCCGATGTCGCTTGCCAGCAACGTCCGTGCCCCGTGTGCCATTGCCCGCGCTGTCTCCTCGCTCACCGCTCCCACCGTGGCGAGCACGTGTGCCGGAACGCCCAAAAGGCGCTCCTTGACGTCGTTTTGATAGGCAATAACCCCGCCGCGAAAGTAATCAGATGCCCCAGGAACATCAGTAATCATGCTTCCGAGTAGCCCACCGGTACACGATTCGGCAACCGCGATCGTCAACCCGTTGTTTCTAAGGAGTATTCCTAATTCTTCCGCCGGATTCATGCTGCTATTGTCCGCGTTTGTCCGGCTGCTGGCAACTCGTTGGGCACAGATCCGCAAGCGGGCAGATCGCACATTCCGGGCGGCGGGGGTGACAAATATCGCGTCCGAGGCGAATCAATCCAAGATGGAGTTGGATCATAAATTCTGCGCTTTTGGGGAGAATGGCGTTCATACGGATATGCGGATCCTCCGTAGAGCTAACGAGACCGAGACGGCGGGTGACGCGTTTGATGTGGGTATCGACCGGGAAATACGGTTTTCCGAACGAGAATAACAGAACGATCCCGGCGGTCTTGTTGCCAACACCGGGAAACGACAGCAGCCACGTCAGTGCATCTGCTAGTGGCACATCGGCGAGAAATGATATGTCGAGCGTACCCCGTTCCGAGAAAATCCGTTCCAAAACGTGTTTGATCCGCGCACCTTTCTGACGGTGTAGACCGCCGATTCGAATTGCGGTTGCGATTTCATCTGCGGTGGCATCCATCACCGCTGTGAGCGTTCCAAACCGCTTCATAAGTGACGCATACGCGCGATCCCGATTTGTATCGTTTGTATTCTGAGAGAGGATCGTGAGTACGAGTTCTTCAACAGGGTCGCGCCGTTGCACCGCGATCGGTCTATAGTAAGCACGCAGCCGTGCTGCGATCAGCTTTGCTCGTTGTTTGCGGTTCATGGTAGCAGGATAGAGGAGGATCAGGTGACGTGCAACCGGTGGTCGCGGCCAGTTCGGCGCGGTCATGCTGCGGATTCAGTGACCGGCGATTGCTCATCTCAGAGTGCGGTGGAAGTCGGTACGGCAATTGGCACTGGTCTGAGCAGGCTACTTGCTTACCTCAACGGGACGATCGTTTGCGTAACACGATTAGGGGCTCATTTGTTGGACGCGTCCAGCCCGATGATCGCGGTTATGACTCTGTACATTGGACTTGCAGGATAATCATAATACCCTATCCTAATAGTTGGTTTACCAGGTGAAGGTGCCCAAGAATCTCTAAAATAAAAGTCTCCCCAAACGTTAATTGCCATAATATTTAATTC
>WFSM01000046.1 GCA_015485945.1 Candidatus Bipolaricaulota bacterium
GGATAAAGAGCGTATCATTCCCGGCGATCAGCACAGGTGTATATCGCTATCCACTGCCGCAGGCAGCACGGGTCGCGGTGCGTGCGATCGCGGACTATCTGCGCGGTACAACCGGGCTGGAGCGCGTGGAGATCGTGTGTTTCACCGAGCGCGTGTTCACCGCGTTCCGCACCGCCATGAACGGGCTGTGTCGCGACGACGGTGGCACCATCACAGGTACTTAAGCGCTGCCCGTGCCACCTCCACCCGGCGGGGATCCTCCAACCACCGCGACAGCTCGGGGCGTACGATCTCCGGACGCTTGCGCCCCAGCTTCCACATCGCGGATGCCACTGCGCGCCACACGTAGCGGCGGCCGTCCAACGACAACCGGCGCAACACGATCAGCGCCTTTTTTACAAGTGGGGGAGCACCGCTTCCGGAAAACGCCATCGCTACGTTCCACAGCACTTGTTCATCGGTCTGGGTCGACCACTTTACGAGGTACTCGAACGCAATATCGGGGTGATCGCACAGCAATCCGTTCGCAATTGCTCCCGGTCCCAGGCTCTTGCGGACCACCGAATCCCGATCGGCAAGAAGCGGTTCGATCAGCTTTAGCAACGGTTCGCCCCAGTCAAGACGTTTCTTCCTGCCCGCGGTCATTGCAGCGACCGGCACCGCCCGCCGCACGTGGGGGGACGGATCAGTGCGAAAATCGTATAAGTCATTGATCATGTGCGGGAAGTCCCGCGTCAACACCGTCCCGCACGCGCGCCCGGCCGCGTCGCGTACTCCCCATTCCACGTCGGCGGCGAGTGCACGCAGCGCGGCCGTCACGTTATTGCGGTCATACTCGTACACCTCGGGCAACAGCGCACACGCGAGGTGTCGCACCGCAGGTGCATCGTGGTTTGCCCACGAAAGCGCGTTCTCGAGAAGATCCTCCTTTTCATCTGTAGTGGCGATGATCCGCTTCACCGCATAGTGAATGTCGCTGCCCTCTAATTGCGTCAGAAGATCGACAACCGCATTTACATTGTGGTCAGTCAACGCTTGATCAATCACGTCGTGCATACCCCCTCCTTCGTTAACACGAGCCGCCATCATTAAACAACGGATGAATTTTTTCGTCAACCCGGCGGTTGCCCGCACCCGCGCGATTCACTACCATGGAGCAACGGATCTTCAGGAGGCGAACAAATGAACAGCCGAATAGTGGTCATCATCGCAGTTCTCATCGCGACTGCAGTCGGGGTACCGGCGGTCGCGGCCACGGGAAATCTGTCCCAAGGCCGCGGATTGGGAGTGGGAATGGAAGTCGGTTATCCGTGGGGCGGCCTGGTCAGCGCCCGCTATTGGTTCACTCCGACGTTCGGCGGCGAGGGAATCATCTTTGTATGGGGGAAACCAGGGGACTTCACGGGGGCATTCACCGCCCGCTTGCTGTACAAGGTGAGCGATACTGACACTACCGACTTTTACCTCGCCACCGGGGCGACGGGTGATTTTTCTCCGCGCGGAAGCGCACCTCTGCTGTTCTCCGAGGTGGGCGGGATCGAGTTTTCGTTCCCGTTCGCCCCCAATCTCGCGATTAACATCGAGTTCGGCGGCGCGATTTCCACACGGTGGGAAATTTCCATGGCGGGTGGGGTCGGCATCCACTTTTATTTCTGATCGAGGAGGGGTAAAAATTGGGATGGGAAACTCCGTATAAGCCGTACCGCATTAAGGTTGTCGAGCCAATTACCGTGCCCGAACGTTCTGCCCGCACCAAGTTAATCGAACGGGCGGGGTACAATGTGTTTAACCTGCACGCGCAGGACATCTACGTTGACCTGCTCACCGACTCCGGAACCGGGGCGATGAGCCAGGACCAGTGGGCCGCACTGATGCGCGGTGATGAATCCTACGCCGGCAGCCGTAGTTTTGCGCGGTTTGAAGCCGCGGTCAAAGATATCTTCGGATTCCGCCATATCCTCCCAACGCATCAAGGACGTGCAGCGGAGAACGTGCTGTTTTCAAGCATCATCAAACCGGGGGACATTGTTCCTAACAACATGCACTTCGACACCACCCGCGCCAACATTCTCGCCAACGGCGGCGAGCCGGTCGACCTCGTGATCGACGACGCCTACGACCCGCAAAAGCCACATCCGTTCAAGGGTAACATGGATACCGCTAAGCTCGAGGCTCTCATCGCAAACGTCGGTCGCGATCGGATTCCGCTCATCATGATGACGATCACCAATAATAGCGGCGGTGGCCAGCCGGTATCGCTCGCCAACCTGCATGCGGTAAGCGAGATTGCCCATCACCACAACATCCCGTTCTTTATTGACGCGTGCCGTTACGCAGAAAACACTTACTTCATTCACACCCGGGAGAAGGGCTATTCCGGCGTGTCACCGCTCGACATCGCCCGCGAAATCTTCTCCCTTGCCGATGGAATGACGATGAGCGCCAAAAAAGACGGGATCACCAACATCGGCGGTATCCTTGCTGGCAACGATGACGACATCTTCGCACGTGCGCGCGAGCGCTTGATCCTGATGGAGGGGTTCCCCACCTATGGTGGTCTCGCCGGGCGCGACTTGGAGGCGATTGCCGTCGGGCTGTACGAGGCCCTCGATCCTGCGTACTTAGCGGATCGGATCGAGCAGACACGCTACCTCGGCGATGGAATGAAGGCAGCCGGTGTGCCGATTGTGGAGCCGATCGGTGGACACGCGGTATACATCGACATGAAGCGACTCGTTCCTGATTTTCCCCAACGCCTGTTCCCGGGATTGGCGTTTGTCGTTGCGTTGTATGTTGAGGCGGCAGTACGCGGGGTAGAAGTGGGGAGCGTAATGTTTGCCCACACTGATGAATCCGGAACCGAGGTCTACCCCAAGCTCGAACTGGTGCGGCTCGCGATCCCCCGCCGCACGTACACCCGCACCCACCTCGATGCGGTGATTGCCGGCGCGGCGACGGTAGCGCAACAAAAGGACAACCTGCCCGGATACCGGATCGTGGATGGCGAAGGCCCGCTGCGCCACTTCACCGCCCGGTTTGCCCCGATCGAGCGGTAACCAATGGGATGATAGTGGCGACTACGATCACCACTGCGCCCACGATCTGAATCGGGACGAGAATTTCTTTCAGGAGAAAGTACCCGAACAAGGCGGCGAACACCGGTTCCATCGTGAGAATGATCGCAGTGTATGCCGCGGTGGAATACGATTGGAACCGGTTCAGCACGTACAACGCGACTGCAGTTGCCAGAATTCCGGTTATGAGCACCCCTTCAA
>WFSM01000047.1 GCA_015485945.1 Candidatus Bipolaricaulota bacterium
CGGCCTCCCGTCGATCGCGGAAAAGTACGCCTCAAACACCTGCTGCATCACCGAATCGGCGTAATCGTCGTCGTTCCCGTACTTGGGGGTTTTGTTCACCAGAAGCTGGCGTAGCGGTTCGGCCCCGGAGAAGTCGGAGGAGAGGGCGGCGAGAAACTCGTCCATCGTCACGTCTCCGCGGTCGAAGGCGTGATACTTGAGCGCCGCCAGGGAATCGGCCATCGTTCCCAGCCCGACCCCCTGGATGTAGCTTGAGTTGTAGCGCGCTCCGCCGGCGTGGTAGTCGCGCCCGCGGTCGATGCAGTCGTCGACCAAGATCGACAGGAACGGGGCGGGCATGTACTTCGCGTACAACCGCTCGATCACGTTGTTCCCCCGGATCTTGACGTCGATAAAATAGTTGAGTTGCCGCTCGTAGGCGGCGAATAGCTCGGCGAACGAGGTGAACGTGCGCGGGTCGCCGGTCGCGGGGCCGAGCCGCTCCCCGGTGCGCGGGTCGATTCCGTTGTTGAGCGCGATCTCAAGGACCTTCGGCATGTTGAAGTAGCCGGTGAGGATGTAGGCCTCCTTCCCGTACGCCCCGGTCTCCACGCACCCGCTCGCCCCGCCGCTCCGGGCGTCGACGATCGACTTACCCTGGCGGAGGAGCTCCCCCACGATCGCGTCGGCGTTGAACAGCGACGGCTGGCCGAACCCGGTGGCGATGATCTCCGCCGCGCGGGCGAGGAACCGGTCCGGGTTCACCTGCGCCACCTGGATGCGCGCGTTCGGCTGGATGAGCCGCATCTCCTCCACCACATCGAGGATCAGGTAGCTGAGGTCGTTCACCGCGTCGGTTCCGTCCGGGGTCAACCCGCCGGGATCGACGGTGACGAAGTCGGTGTAGGTCGCGCTCTCCTCCGCCGTCACCCCGACCTTGGGCGGGGCCGGCTGGTTGTGGAACTTGATCCATAGGCACTGGAGGAGTTCCTCGGCCTGGGCGTGGGTGAGGGTTCCGTCCTCCAGGCCGCGCCGGTAGAACGGCCACAGGTGCTGGTCGAGCCTCCCCGGACTGAACGCGTCCCAGGTGTTGAGCTCGAGCGTCACCCCGAGGTGGACGAACCAGTAGTACTGGATCGCCTCCCAGAAGTCGCGCGGGGCGTGCGCCGGGACCCAATCGCAGACGTCCGCGATCCGCAGCAGTTCCCGCTTGCGGGCCGGGTCGGGCTCATTGGCGGCCAGGGTTCGTGCCGCCTCGGCGTGGCGGTGGGCGTAGGCGATGATCGCGGCAGCGGCGATCCGCATCGCGGTCAGCTCCTCGTACTTATCGTAGGCGCGGGGATCGTGGAGGTAATCGAGGCCCGCGATCCGAGCGTCGATCCGGCGGATGAAATCGAGCATTCCCTGGTGGTAGATCTTGTCGTCGAGCGCGGTGTGGCCGGGAGCGCGCTGCTCCATGAACTCGGTGAACACCCCGGCATTGAACGCGGCGTGCCACTCCGGGGTCATCGCTGCGAACAGCCGGGTCCGCATCGATCTTCCCTCCCAGAACGGGATGATTTCCTGCGCGTAGATCCGCCGCGTCTCGTCGGTCACCCGAAACGCCACCTTGTCGCGGGAGTCCAGGATATCGAGGTCTGCGAGCGAATGGCAGCAGAGCTCAGGATAGGTGGGCACCTGCTTCGGGCCGGGTCCCTTCTCCCCGACGATCAGCTCTCCATCGCCGATGTGGACTTCCTTGTGCTCGAGGAGGTATTTGAACGCGAGGGCGCGAGTCACCGGGACGGATCGCCCACCCCGGTCGTTTCGGTAGAACTCCGTGATCAGGAGCGCCCGCTCCGGGGAGATCTCCGGGACTGCCGCCAGGCTCTCGTCCCGCAGCCGCTCAACCCGGGCAGTCATCGCCATACCGCTCACCTCCGATCATTACCGTGAGTTTATGCCTCAGGAAGATTTCCGCAATCTCCTCCATCCGCGCGTGGGACGGGATTGGGGTATCCGCGAGTCGGTATGGCATTCCGAGGCGGGCGTATTTGTCGATCCCGGCACGGTGGTACGGGAGGAGGTCGACCGGGTAGGGGCGCGGGAGCGCGGCGACGAACCGCGCGATCCCGTCGATGTTGTCCTCGGAGTCGGTGATCCCCGGGATCACCGGGACGCGCACGATGACGGTTGCCCCAATATCGGAAAGCAGGCGGAGATTGTCGAGAATTGGCCTGTTTGTGACCCCGGTGTAGCGGCGATGGGCGTCATCGTCGATCAGTTTGAGATCGTAGAGGAATAAGTCGACGAGCTCGGCGATCGCCGCGATCGTCTCCGCGGGTGCGTACCCGGACGTGTCGACGGTGGTGTGGATCCCGCGATCACGACACGCGTGCAGTAGGTCAAGCAAAAACTCGGGCTGCCCGAGCGGCTCGCCGCCGGAGAAGGTGACCCCGCCGCCTGACTCCTGGTAAAACGGGCGGTCGCGCATGATCGTGGCGATCAGTTCGTCCACTGTCACGGCCCGCCCGACCGTCTCCAACGCGTCCGTGGGACAGACATCGGCGCACGTTCCACACGCGTCGCAGCTTCCGCGGTCGAGCGCGATCGTTCCGCTGGCGAGCGTGAGGGCGCCTTGCGGACAGGCGGGAAGGCATTTCCCGCATCCAATGCACCGCGCCGGGCGCAGGAACAGCTCGGGGGCGAATTTCTGTCCCTCGGGATTGTGGCACCACGGGCAGGCGAGCGGACAGCCCTTGAGGAAGACGGTAGTGCGGATGCCGGGGCCGTCGTGGACCGCGAACCGCTTGATATCGAAGATTACCGCTGTCGTCATAACTCCCTCTTCCCAGCCGGAATGCTCCGCATGATAGCTAACCAGCGCTGTGCGGACAACACATTGCGGGACAGGGTCCACAGGACGGTTTCATCCTCGCAGTGTGAAATCGGTGGCGTGCGGTGATAGACTCCGCTCATGCGATTATGACAACCGATGCGGGTAAAGACTCGAGTGCTGTCGCGGCTCCCTCCGCGGAGAAATCGGGCAGGGTCCCAAAGTGGATTCTGCCCCTCGTTACGATTGCTGCATTGTCGTCGGCCGCGGGCGGGAGTATGATGCTTGCTCAACTCTACCTGCGGCAGCTCACCACGTCCCCGATGGCGATCAGTTTGCTCACTACCTTTATGTGGCTAGGGATGCTCATCGGCCCTGGTGGATGGGGGTCGTTGGCGGACCGCTATTCCAAACGGATGTTGATCGGGATTATCCTGGTAACGAGTGCAGTAACAACCGGTTCGTTGGGGATCTTGCTTCCGGTCGTCGGCGTGCTTGTGCTCGCGTTCCTGCGTGTGGTGATGGTAACCGGCGTTTCGCCGATCTCGCTTTCGATTATCTCCGGACGCAGCACCACCGCCCGCCGCGCCCGCAATCTGTCGTATCTCACGTCGTCACAATCGCTTGGGTCCGCGCTCGGCTCGATTTTCGCGGGGTTCCTCCTCGCCGTTGTCGGGTACCGGTACGGATTCATCGCCCTCGCCGGTCTGCCCATACTTGCGGTGTTGCTCGTGCCGCTGGTGCCGTCCGCCCGTGCTCCCGTGCATGTGCGCTCTCCACGGGTGCGGTTGATCAAACGCAATCGGCTGGGTGGGCTGTACGTCGGCGGCATTCTGCGGCAGATGGGGATAACGGGCAGTGCATCGTTGGTGTTCGTGTACATGGCGGCGCTGGGGATCTCGGCCAGCACGATGGGAACGGTCAACGCGGTTGGTCCGACCATATCCATCCTGGGGATGTTGACGTTCGGCCGCATCGCCGACCGCGTGGGCAGGCGGGCCGTGTTCTGTCTCGGGTTTGGACTGTCGGCCGTTGCCCCACTCGTATTCGCGCTTGCTCACACCGCAGCGGTGATGGCGTGCGGATACCTGGCGTTGGGGATCTCGTTCAGTTCACTGTACATCGGCTCGACCGCGTATATCGGCGACCGCATCCCGATGGCGAATCAGGGAGCGATGCTGGGCCTGTTCGACTCGAGCCGCGGATTGGGAGGGGTAATCGGGCCGGTGGTCGCCGGAGCAATCGCCGCCGCCGTTGGGTTCACCGGGATGTTCTTCGCGATGGCCGGGATCGCTGCACTCGGATTCATCTTCGTGGTTGTTGGCACCCGCCGGGCAGTTTCCCCCGACCACGCTGACGCGGTATAGTTGGGGCATGAAGACCGGTACCGCTGATTCGCCATTGCACTATGGACGGGCTCCGCGGTGGCTGTTCGCGCGCATGCGCGTCCTCGCGGGGAAGATCGCTGCGGCGGTGGTGCTCGAGTACGGGACAACCGGATTTCTGGAACGATTGTCCGACCCGTATTGGTTCCAGGCCCTCGGCTGTGTGCTCGGGTTCGATTGGCACTCGAGCGGGCTCACCACCACCACGTGCGGTGCGATCAAGGAGGGAATCAAGGGCGAGGAGGAATCGCTCGGCCTGTTCGTCGCCGGCGGCAAAGGGGCAACATCGCGGAAGACACCAGTCGAATTGGCAACGTGGGGGGATCGCACCGGGATCGATGTCGAGCCGCTGATCTACGCGAGTCGGACGGCAGCCAAGGTCGATTCCGCCGCGGTTCAGGACGGCTACGCGATCTACCATCACGCGTTTTTCTTCGATCGGGACGGCAGTTGGGCGGTAGTGCAACAGGGGATGAACGCGGCGACGCGGATGGCGCGCCGGTATCACTGGCTGTCGCAGCGGGTGTCCGATTTCGTGTGCGAACCCCACGCCGCGGTGTGCTGCGACGTCCGTGCTTCGAGCCTCAACCTGGTGGCGCGGGACAGTGCTGACGCCCGCGCTGTGAGCGCGGATGTGGCACGGGGATCACCGGACAGGATCGTGACCGAGCTCGCGCGGTTGAAGCGGATTGAACTCCCCCGCCGGCACGCGGTGATGCTCGCCGATATCGACCCGACACGGCTGCACCGCATTTTCCTCAAGGCGTACACCGCCCAACCGGCCGGGTTCGAGGAGTTGCTCACCACCCCGGGCGTGGGACCCAAGACGATTCGGGCGTTGTCGTTGATCGCCGAGCTCGTGTACGGTGCTGCCCCGAGCTTCACCGACCCCGCCCGGTTCAGCTTCGCCCACGGCGGCAAGGACGGGACACCGTACCCAGTCGATCGCGACGTGTACGACCGCTCGATCGCGATCATCGCCCGCGCGATCCGGCGGGCTAAACTGGGAAATTCCGCGGAGTTGCAGGCGCTGCGCCGGCTCGAGCGCGCGTTTACTCGTCCGGCACCTCCACCTCGCGCAGATAGCGAGCCGCGTCCTCGGGCGGCATCGGATTGATGTACAGCCCCGTCCCCCACTCAAATCCGGCCACTGTGGTCAGCCGCGGGATGATCGCCACCCGCCAGTGGTAGTCGTACTGCAACGTCGCCCAGTACCCCGGCTTGCCCGGGCGCGGGATCGGGTTGGGCGAGTTGTGCAGCACCATGTTGTACGGCGGGTCCCCAAGCAGTTTCTTCAACCGGAACAGGGTGCGCTTGAGGATGCGGGCGAACGCCCAGCGCTGGTCGTCGCAGATCGCCGTGAACTCGTGGGCGTGCTTGCGCGGATAGATGACGAGCTCGAACGGAAATCGTGAGTCGTACGGGGTAAA
>WFSM01000048.1 GCA_015485945.1 Candidatus Bipolaricaulota bacterium
GGTAATTGAGGTATACCCCGGCGACGAGGTTCGCGGCACCGGTGTCGTGGGTCTCGCGGGCGAGGTACGGAGCCGGGGCGATACTGACCGGGAAGAACGTGACGGCGAACAGAACTACCAGCCCGATGACGAGCACGAGCGCGGGGATGAGCAGGGACAGCGGTGGTCGTCTCACGGGAAGTACCTCCGGATCAACTCATCGAGAGTTCCGGTCTGGCGCAGCCGGTGCAGATACCGTTGCAGCCGGGTGTACATCTCGGCTTGATCCCCGGCAACCACGAACACGTAGGCATGCGGCTCGGGCAGGCGCGTTACCTGATACCGGGACAGTCCAATCCGTGCCACGGCGAGGTAGCGGGCGAGGTCAATGGTGGTTGCGATTGGTTCATTGTTCCTGATTGCCTGAACGATCTCGCTGAAGTAGTCGAACGTGCGGTGGTGGCGGTCGGAATAATCGGCGGCGGTTACCGTGAACAGCGCGGTGGGAAGGTGCCCTGTGGTGACGTGCAACTTGGGATCGATGTTGGTGCCCACGATTCCGCCCGCCCCGATATCGCCGTCGCCCCGCCGTAACGCTGCTGCCACCTCGGCACGGGGCACAAACCGCATCGTTGGTTCCAACCCGAGCTCGCGGGCGAATCCGGCGAGGATCTCCCACTCCAGCCCGGTGATTCCCTCCCCGTCGCGTTGGATGAGCCCGGGTGCTTCATCGCCGATGATCACCAACCGCCCCGTTTTGCGAATGGCGAGGATGTAGATGAACGTGACTAGCCCAGCGCCGATCGCCGCTTCCGTGATCGCGACGTCGGGCGCGTGGGACAGGAGATACACCGCCGCGATCACCACACTGAACATGCCCATCCCGATCACCGCAGTGAGCCGGCGGGCGCGGGTAAGGGCGTATCCCGCGATGACGGGCAGCGTGAGGAGGAGCACGACACGCGCGATCACTGTTTTCCTCCGGTGTGCCGCTGTACAAACGCGCTCTTGGCGATGGCGTGCGTCACGAGGGGATTGGTGATCACCAGGATGAGCAGGAGAAACGCCAGGGTGAGGTCGATCGGGTCCCATCCCGAATAGACGATCAGGCCGATGATGATCAACCCCACGCCGGCGTTGTCCGACACCCCGCTCGCCTGTAGCCGCGAGTACAGATCGGAAAACCGCAGGATCCCGATGGTGCCGATGAGCACGAATCCCGTTCCGATGCCGATAATTATCATCCCGATCATCGGTGCAGCTCCCCCCGCTCCATAAATCGGGTTACGATCAACACCCCGAGGAAGCTGACTGCAGCGTACACGATGACCATGTCCAGGTAGAACTCGCGCCTGCTCATGATCGCGATCACGCTGAGCACGGCGATCAACCGGTTGGAGGCGGCGTTGTATGCGAGCACGCGGTCCCATTGGCTTGGTCCGTGCACCAACCGCACCAACACAGCAAGAAACGAGGCGGCAAGCAGGATTTCAATTATCCGCATTTTCACCCCGCGTGAACACCGCGTGCAGGCATACCTCGAGCGGCTCCTTGATCTTTTTCCAGTTACCGGTTCCGCCCGCTCGACACAGCCAATGAATGTACAACAGGTCGCCGTCGAGCAGCAGCGAAATTGTGGATGGGGTGAGCGTGATCGCGTTTAGGAGGATAAACTGAGCAAACGGGTCATGGACCGTGGTGGGAACGGCGACGATCCGCCCGTCGACACGGGCAAACAGGATCAAGTAGCTGGTGTACACGGTGGAGATCGCAAACCGCCACACCACAACGGCGGCCAACCGGAGTGTTGCGCCGGGATGGCGGAGAAGAGCGTCGAGCGACACATTGATCGCGGGGAACAGGCGGCGTTGCAGATAGGTGACGCCGGCAGCGGCGACAGCGCCGATCGCAAGTAGCGCCGGATCAAATCGGCGCGTGAGCCCAACCCATACCCCGCACAGGGCGATAAACGCGATAACCATCCCGCCTCCTTTTATTTACATGATCCGTGGATCGCGCGATGGGCGCAAGAATCTATGGGGTGTAGTGGAAATAGCAGCACGGTTCAGAAAACGATTGCCGTCATTCCTAATCTCGATGGATGCTGGGCAGGGCACATTACGAATTTAGCATTCAATGCGCTGCTGTTGAAGTTAGATCTTAACCGTTCGGCAAGCGGGGGTATCACGAGTATGGTTTACCTTTGTACTCCAGAGTAAGAATATCACCAGCGCTTCATTCGATCCGGCATCACGTGAGGTCCAGATAACCTGTATTCCATCGGATTTCACCGTTGACGCCGCCGAAAATCGTATCTCGGGGTATTGGTACAGCCTAACAACAGGCCTCCGTGGTGAAGCCTGGAGCATAAGCTGTAAGAATTAGGTTGGGCTGGTTTATCGATCTGATGAGGAGTTAGTTACGTAGGGTGCGTGTGCGTTTGAAGGGATAGTATATCTTATTTAGGCTGATAATGATATTTTAGTGCACGGAAATACGACATTGACAACCGCGTTTCTTGCCCGTATACTGAATTGTGTGTCTTCCGCATTTTCAGTTGGGGGTAAACCTGCTATGAGGAATAGAACGCTCTAGAAAATCGCCGATCTCGGCGTCGTTGTGCTTTGGTATCAACCTCACTCCGTCTTTATTTCCGTGTAAAGGAGTTACTATGAGCGTTCTTGCCCTTAAACTCAACAAAGTACGTAAATTATTTTATAAACGAGATGATAAAAGCGGTAAATTCTCGCGGCGTAAGCGGGAAGTAGTTGCTCTCGACGGTGTAAGCCTCGTGGTTGCCCCGGGAGAGATCTTCGGGGTTCTCGGTCCAAATGGATCGGGTAAATCGACATTGATTCGGCTTGTGTCCACACTGCTCATTCCTGACAGCGGCGAAATCCGTGTGTTCGGACATGACATCGTGCGCGAAGAGGCGGTCGTCAAGCGCATGATCAACCGCGTTTCCGTCGACGCTGCGTTCTTCAAGAAGTTCTCACCTCTGGAGAACCTGAGCTACGCGGCACGGTTGTACGGGCTGCCGATGCGGGAGGCGCGGGTGCGAATGCGCGCGATCCTGGCCCGCCTTGGGTTGAAGGAAGAGGCGTTCACCCAACCGATGGAACAGCTTTCCCGCGGCATGCAGCAGAAGGTCGCGGTGGCACGCGGGTTTCTCACCTCGCCGATCCTGCTGTTGCTCGACGAGCCAACGACCGGGCTCGATCCGCACTCCAAACGGGACGTACAGGCGTTCGTGCGCGAGATCAGGGATACCCACGGAGCGACGATCCTCCTCACCACCCATGACATGGAGGAGGCGGACCGGCTGTGCGATCGAATCGCGGTCATCGATAACGGGAAGATCGTCGCCCTCGGCACCCCGGCCGAACTGAAACGGTTGGTGAAGGCAGAAACCGGTGGTACCCCCACATTAGAGGATGTGTTCCTCGCGCTCACCGGGCATCGCCTCGAGGAGACGGAGGTGGAAGCATGAACGCGCTCATTCGCGAGTTCCGCGGCGCGTACGCGTTTGTGGAGCGCAACATCAATCTGATCAGGCGCTACTGGGGGTGGGAGATCGTGTGGCTGATCTACTCGCTCGTCAACTCCCTCGCCGTTACGTATATCGGGGCGGGGATGGAACGAATCAGCGGGAAGACGCTCGACACGCAGTACATCATCACCTACCTCCTAGTGGGGACGCTGATTTGGTCGTACCTGTCCGTGATTTTCTACTCGATCTCGGAGATGATTGCGTGGGAGCGGTGGGAGGGGACGATCGAGTACACATTCATGGCACCGGTATCCCGGTTTACCCATCTCGTGGGAACGACCCTGTTCGCCATCGGCTATGGGGTCGGGCGCACCCTCGTCATCCTCCTGATCGTTGCCGCGTTCTTTCACCTCGATCTGACCAATGCCAACCTCGGGGGCGCGGTCCTGCTGCTCCTCGCGGGGAGCGTGTCGTTCGTCGGTTTGGGGATCCTCGCCGCGGTGTTGCCCCTCCTGTACCCGGAGCGGGGGGCACAGATGACGAACGCAGCGGCGGCGGTGCTCCTCCTCATATCGGGTGTGTATTATCCGGTTGCCACCCTGCCGGGCTGGTTGCAGGCGATCGCTGCCGGCTCGCCCGCTACGTACGTAATCGAAGGGATGCGCGGCTGCCTGCTCCACGGCGCGTCGACCGTGAGCTTACTTCCGACGGTGTTCTATCTGATCGGAGCCGGGATTGGAGTGACGGCGGTCGGGCTGTGGGTTTTCGGCCGGGTGGAGCGGTACGCCAAGCGCACCGGCCGCCTGAAGCGGAGTGGGTAACCCCTGGGGCATTCACTGCAAAGGCGCAGAGTACGCAGAAAGCAGCATAAAAAATTTGTTACCCGATCTCAGCGATCTCTGCGTTGCCGCGGTGAAACGAACAAACATTCGGTAAAATGCGGCTATGAGAACGCACAGAGATCTTACGGTGGGCCCGATTACCCCGGCATTGCTGCGGCTTGCATGGCCGGTGATGCTGTCCAATTTATTTCAAACGGTGTACAACCTCGTCGATACCCTGTGGCTGGGGCGGTTGGGAAAGGTGGCGATTGCCGCACCGACGATTTCGTGGCCGCTTGTGTTTCTCATGATTTCGTTGGGGGCGGGAGTGACGATTGCCGGGACGGCCCTTGTCGCCCAGTACACCGGTGCCAAGCGGCATGAGGAGGCGAATCACGCCGCGGGGCAGGTGTTCTCGTTCACCGCCATCCTCGCCGTGTTGTTCGCTGCCGGCGGTGCTGTGGCCGCGCATCCGCTGATGGTGCTGATGGGCGCAGGTCCGGACCTGCTTCCGGTTGCCTCCGGGTACCTTCGCATCATCTACGCCGGCATCCCGGCGATGTTTGGGATGTTCATCGTCACCGCGCTTCTCAACGGCATCGGGGATACGGTCACCCCGATGAAGCTGATGGGGGTATCGGTGGGGTTGAACATAATTCTCGATCCACTGTTGATCTTCGGGTGGGGACCGTTTCCCGATTGGGGAGTAGCAGGAGCGGCGTACGCTACCGTGATCTCGCGCGGGCTGATCGCAGTGTACGGGCTGTGGCTCCTGTTCTCCGGGCGGGTGGGATTACACCTGCGACTGCGCCACCTGCGTCTGCAGGCGGAGACGGTGCGGCAGATCGTTATGATCGGAGCGCCGGCATCGCTCGGTCAGTCCGGGACCGCGGTCGGATTCTCGATTATGACCGGCATTCTCGCTCGGTTTGGCACCGCAGTGGTGAGCGCGTTTGGAATTGGCAACCGCGTCATCTCGATCGCCCTCATGCCAGCGATGGGCCTCGGCCAAGCGACGGCGACGATGGTCGGGCAGAACCTGGGCGCAAAGTCGCCGGGACGAGCGGCACAGGTTGCATGGATTGGGATGGGAATTTCTACCGGATTTCTTGTCCTCGCCGGAGCTGCCGCCGTTTTCCTGCGCGCATCACTCGTGCACATATTCATCTCCGATCCCCAGGTGATCGCGCTTGGGGCACAGATGTTTGCGATCGTGGGAATCGCGTTTCCGTTCATGGGAATCATACAGGTGGTGATCGGTACCTATCAGGGAGCGGGGCATACCGTGTACTCGATGGCGTTCTCGCTGTTCCGCCTGTGGGCGCTGCGCATTCCGCTTGTCTACCTGCTCGGGTTTACGTTGGGGATGGGGCCGAATGGGGTGTGGTGGGCGATGTTCTGGTCCAATCTCGGTGCGTCCGTGGTCGCGCTGTCATTCTTCCTCACCGGCAACTGGAAGCACCGGGTAATCAAGGACCGGCCAGCGCCAAGGTTGAGTACGGAAGGAATTGCGGCCGAGCCGGCGGAACGGGATCTGTTGCAAAGGTGAGCGGTAATCTATAACGTTTACCTGGAAGGAGTGAAGATGGCTGTAATAACAATCGATCATGCGGCGGAGTTTGTCGGGGATGAAGTCACGGTGAACGGGTGGCTATACAACAAGCGGTCGAGCGGGAAGATCCTGTTTTTGGAGTTTCGCGACGGGACAGGAGTGATCCAGGGAGTGCTTGCCCGTGCTGATAACCCGGAGCTATTCGCCCGTGCTGACCGCCTCCCCCGTGAGACGTCCCTTACCGTCACCGGCAGGCTGCGCGCCGACCGCCGTGCCCCAGGAGGGTGTGAACTCGACGTTGAACGCATCGAGGTGATCCAGGAGCCGACGGAGCCGTTCCCGATCGAGTTGAAAGAGCACACCCCTAACTTCCTCCTCGACCATCGTCATCTGTGGATTCGCACCGGTCGCCAAGTTCCGATTTTGCGGGTGCGCGACGCCGTATTCCGCGCCGTGCGCGGGTTCTTCTATGAGCGTGGGTTCGTGGCCACCGAGGCGCCGATCCTGACTGGAACATCGGTTGAAGGCACGACGACCCTGTTCCCGGTCGACTACTTCGGCGAGCAGGCGTACCTGAGCCAGAGCGGGCAGTTGTATCTCGAAGCGACGGCGATGGCACTGGGCAAGGTGTACTGGATTGGGCCCGCATTCCGCGCCGAGAAGTCAAAGACGAGAAAACACCTGACCGAGTTCTGGATGGCTGAGGCGGAGATGGCGTTCTACGACCACGGTGCCAACCTTGCATTGCAGGAGGATCTCGTGCGCTACGTGGTAACCGCCGTCGTTGATGAGCGCAGCCGGGAGCTTGAACAGCTGAAACGCGATACCGCGGTGCTCGTGGAGGAAGTGAGAACCACGTTCCCACGCGTCAGCTATGCTGATGCGATCGCAATCTTGCAGGACGCTGGGCACGATATTCAATACGGGGATGACTTCGGTGCTCCGCACGAGGCCGCGCTCGGTGACCACTTCGGGAAGCCGGTATTCATCGAACGATTCCCGGCAAATATGAAGCCGTTTTACATGAAACGCGCCCACGACGATCCATCCGTCGTCCTCGCTGCTGATCTCATTGCGCCGGAGGGATATGGCGAGATCATCGGCGGAAGCCAGCGCGTCGATACCCTTGAAGATCTCGAACGCCAACTCGCCGAGTACAACCTGCCGGCGGAACCGTACAAGTGGTACCTCGACCTGCGCCGCTACGGGGCTGTCCCTCACGCTGGGTTCGGCATGGGAATGGCACGGCTAATCGCGTGGATCTGCGGTGTCTCCCACATCCGCGAAACGATTCCGTTTCCCCGCCAGATCAATCGGCTGTATCCGTAGGTGCTTTGCCGGAGCCGGAAGAAACACAATTTCTTGCTGTTTTAGCCAACTATGCATTGACGACGGGTCGCAGCTGGATGTAGAATGGTTTTTATGAGTAAGCGGGGACATTCGGGGGTAGAATGGGCAGTTGTACGTTGGGTGGTTTACGGTGCTGCGGTAATAGATTTCTTTCTGTTTGTGATATGGTTTTTCGTTCCCATTGCTGCCATCAGAATATCCGGTCTGATCCTGGCTATTGTTATTGGAGGAATTAGGCTCTTTAATCTGCGGCTCTTTCCTCCCTTCGAGCAGAAGCTTAAACCAGCAATAATCGAAACACGCGCTGGTAGTTTAGCTTATTTCACTGTAGCAGTTCTCTTGGGGGTAGGGAACAAGTTATCCCCCGCCAGCGCGTTCGGAATTTTCGCTCTAGCTCTCTGCACACTGATGCTTTTCATTACTTTTCATCACCGTCGTGATGAAAAGCCACGGTGGATCGCTATTGGTATATTGATGGCTCTGGGATTCGGTGCGTTGGGAATTTTTCTCATCTACGCTCATCCATCCTTCACTTTAAGCGACATATTGCCCGGGATGATCGGGGGATTCATCGGCGGTTTTGCTGCTCAGTTTATACTGAAGCGTCATCGCGCACGCCGGGAGAGAACCCCTGAAGGCACTGAAAGTACCGCTCCTCGAGCTGGCTAATCCCGCGCCAATAAGATGGGACCAGCCTCCGGCGCCCTCGATGTTCAATTTTCCTCCGGGGGCACGGCATGACACGTGTGATTATTGTTCTGATATTAAATTTTGTTAGACCCCATGTATATGTTGTAATTACCAGATAATGAAGCTAGAGTGGAATAAATGACCATCGCTGTTCTCTTCACGTACTAACCAACACCAGTTAAACAAACGAGGAAGACTTGGGCAGGTAACTCGCTGCTTGATCAACCAACGAAGATGGCGCGGGACAGTTGCACCACTTGACGGAACGCGGCTGTCTGGTGTTGCGCAAATCGAGCGCCTTGACGTTAAGTCGCAGCTGGATGTAGAATGGTTTTTATGAGTAAGCGGGGACATTCAAGGGTAAAATGGTCAGTTGAAAGCTGGGTGTTTTATTCTGCCGCGGTGATAGACTTCGTTTTGTTCATGATGTGGTCCTACGGTATATGTTTCTCGGATCCCATTACTG
Organism: Candidatus Bipolaricaulota bacterium; assembly: GCA_015485945.1. Lineage (GTDB taxonomy): Bacteria > Bipolaricaulota > Bipolaricaulia > UBA7950 > UBA9294 > S016-54. Next base: position 8,349 of record WFSM01000048.1, read on the forward strand.
CTGTCACTAATGCTATCCGAACATCCAGCCTGATACTAGCCGTAATTCTTGGAATGATTACGCTTCTTCGTCAACGGCGTTCTCTTCTTTGTTGGCGAAAAGCTGCCTCGGTGGCAACCGCCATTAACGTAGTAGTAGACGCTTCGGTCTTCTTTACTATAGCGGTGCTCCTCGGGTTAGGACACAGATTGTCCTTCGCCGTTGCTATTGGGATCATCATGCTTTTGCCCCCGGTAATGATAATCCCCTCTATTTTTCTACATCGGCGTAGTAAAAAACCATCGCAGGTTGCTATTGGCA
>WFSM01000049.1 GCA_015485945.1 Candidatus Bipolaricaulota bacterium
CTATTATGACGGTTACCGCGAGCTCCTCGGGGTGCCAATCCCGAAGAGATAGGACGTTGCGCGATCCACGCACGTGATGTATGATCGTACGGGAGGGGAAAATTCCCCTCCCGTCTTTTAAGGATGATGGCATGGGCGACCAACTGATAATAGAACACTTGACGAAGGTCTATGAGCGCGGGGAGGTTCTGGCGCTGAACGATGTCAGCTTCAGCGTGGAGAAGGGCGAGTTTCTTGTGGTAATTGGGCTTTCCGGCTCCGGTAAGTCAACGCTTTTACGGTGCATCAACCGGCTCGTTGAACCGACTTCGGGCAAGATTTACTTTGACGGAGTCGATGTTACCGCTGCGTCCGGAGCTGAATTGCGCCGTCTGCGCCGCAAAATGGGTATGATCTACCAGCACTTCAACCTCGTCAAGCGGTCATCGGTACTCACTAATGTTCTCGCTGGCCGACTTGGATACATCAACCCATGGTTGTCAGCGGTGCACCGATTTCCTCGTGAAGACATCGAAGTCGCTCTTAAGAACCTGGAGCGCGTTGGAATCAGAGACCAAGCGTATAAGCGAGCGGACGAGCTGTCCGGCGGACAACAGCAACGGGTCGGAATCGCACGCGCGTTGATGCAGGATCCTGAGCTTCTAATGGCCGATGAGCCTGTGTCCGCGCTTGACCCTGCTACTTCACACTCGGTAATGAAATACCTCGAACAGATGAACCAAGAAGATGGAGTAACGGTGATCGCCAGCCTCCACTTTCTATCGCTCGCCCGCCGGTACGGGACGCGCATCATCGCCCTTAAGGGGGGAGAGGTCGTATTCGAGGGATTACCCGATGAGATCGACGAGAACCGGTTTAAGGAGATCTATGGCGACGAAGCCGAGCAAGTCGAAATCCGCTAGCATCTTAAGCCGGTGGTCGGCGATTAAACCACGGCTGTTCGCGCTTTTTCTCGACTGGATGATATGGGGGTATCTCGCTTACGGAGTCGTTTATCTCCTCAATTATTACTGGTACACGAACATTCATTATTACGGACGGTTGACCATCCCCGCGTGGGGATGGCCGCTTGTGTTCATTGGCACCATTGAACTCGCCATCATAAGCCACGCGTTTAGCCACTCGATTGGACTAAACACGTTCGGACTAAGGCTCATGACGAATTCTTATGAGAACCCCTCATTAACACAGCGATTGCGCCGGTACCTCGCGTGGCATCTCGGTGTGATTGCCATTCCGATCACGCTTTGGAGTCGAACTAAGCACAATTGGTTCCTCCACGATCGCCTGTCGGGGACGCAAATGTTCCCCATCAAGGAAATAAAGGATCAAATATCCACCATCCCGACACGACCGTGGTACAAGACAAACCGGGGTGTAATGGGAATTATGCTTATCGGCACCACCTTGTGGGTGGGGTGGCTGGTCACCCAGATCGATCTCCATACAATGTTCAGACGAGCCGGTGAAAGCGCCTACCTGTGGAAGGAAATCCTATCACCGCACTTCACCTACTTAATCCATCCCAACCCCGTCCTGCAGCAGTCGATCATTGGCGGAATGCTGGAGACACTATTTATGGCCCTGCTCGCTACCGTGGTGGGAATGGTAGTTGCGTTTCCCCTAAGTTTTCTGGGAGCGCGCAACATCATGGGGTTCAACCCGCTGGGGTGGCTGATCTTTACGGTAACGCGGGGGTTCTTCAACGCGGTGCGGTCGGTGGAAGCATTGCTGTGGGGAACGATATTTGCCGTGTGGGTCGGGTTCGGACCGTTTGCCGGTGCACTTGCCCTTGCTACCCACACCGCCGCCGCGTTGGGCAAGCTGTATTCGGAACAAGTAGAAGGCATCGATCCCGGACCATTAGAAGCGATCGCCGCCACTGGTGCACGACGGTGGCAGGTGGTGCTATACGGTGTCGTCCCTCAGATAATCCCGTCTTATCTCGCGTTTACCTTGTATCGCTGGGACATCAACGTCCGGATGGCGACGGTGATCGCGCTTGTCGGCGGGGGCGGACTCGGCCGCATCATGTTCTATTACAAAAATAAAGTGGGCATGATCCCCGACGCATGGAATCAGGTGGGAGCAGTGATCTTCGTTATCGTCGGTGTGGTGTGGCTGATTGACTATCTGAGCGGACGCGTGCGGGAGAAAATCGTCTGATGAAAGATCGTTACCACGCTGGGTTCATGACGGATAAGCCATCTTTTCTTCGGGATCGAAAAACGACCCGTCGGTGGATCCTCGCTTTCGTCACCGATGTTGCCGCTCTCACTTATCTGTGGGCGGCAAGCGCGTATATCATAAACACGTTCCTTATTGATGAGAGCAGTTGGAATACTATTATCTACTACAGCATTGCGCCGTTGGCCCGTTATTCTATCTATCCGCTCAAGAGCTACGCCATTATTCCTTGGTGGATGATATTCGGAGTAACGGCGTTGGCAACAGTAATCTGGGAGATCAGCGACACAACACTTGGCATGCGAATATTTGGGCTAAAAAAGAGCAGAGAAGCTGGGGTGCGCCGGTCGTGGTACAAGCAAAGTTGGACGATTGCCCTATTAGTGATTGGTACCGTCACCCTGATAGTAGCAGGACTCATCACGCAAGTTAATCCACATGCCCTATTTACTAGGTGGGGCCACACAGCCGTACTGTGGCGGCAATTATTGCATCCCAACTGGGAAATGGCCGGAGATGGAATGCGTTTGTTGATTGTTACCATATTTATGGCAGTAATGGCGACTCTGTTTGCGATTATTACTGCTGTTCCTCTCAGTTTTCTCGCCGCCCGCAACCTTTCCCACGGGGCTATTCGCCGTACGATCTACTTCATCGTCCGCACCGCTGCTGATATCATGCGGTCAATCGATGCAATTATTTGGGCAATTGTCTTCATTGTGTGGGTGCGGGCCGGGCCGTTCCCTGGCATGCTCGCCCTGTTTGTGCAAGCAACTGCTAACTTGACCAAGCTTTATTCCGAACGACTGGAGTCGATCGATCCCGGCCCGCCGGAGGCAATCCGGGCCACCGGGGCAAACCGGTTGCAGGTAATCCTATACGGAATCGTTCCCCAGATTATCAACCCGTATCTGTCGTTCACCCTGTACCAATGGGACATCAATGTACGCATGTCGACGATAATCGGACTTGTCGGTGCCGGTGGCATCGGACAAATGTTGATCCAGTACATGCGGATCTGGGATTACAGCAACGCCGGGATGATGATGCTTCTTATCATGGTCACAGTGTGGTTGATCGACTACACGTCGTCCCGCCTGCGTGCCAAGCTAAGCTAGCGCCGACTACTTTTTGCCGGTAAGCTCTTCCAAATACTCGCGGATATCGTCGAGGCCATAGGTTGTCTTGAGGACGACATTGTCCTCCAGCCACGCGTCCTTGATCGTGTCGTCGCGGCGGATCTCGATATCCTTGATTCCAAATGCCTCCACCATCTTTTTTGCTTCTTCCTCGATATATCGATCCTTCACCCGGAATAAAAACCTGGGAAAACTTGCCATCTCAACACCTCCGCAAACAGTATACCAATTCGATTGCACTTCGTCATTCCTGCAGTAGAATAGCTGGTATGAATACGGTTGAACTGATCAGAAAAAAGCGGGATGGCGGACGGCTCACGCTGGACGAGCTGAAATACCTAGTCACAGGAGCGGTGAGCGGTACAATCCCCGATTATCAGATTACTGCGTTCCTGATGGCGGTTTACTTCCAGGGGATGGACGATCACGAGACAGCTGATCTTACCGACGTGATGGCCCATTCCGGAGCGATGAACGACTTGTCCGACATGCCGGGATATCCGGTCGACAAGCACTCCACCGGCGGGGTGGGGGACACCACATCGCTCGTTCTGATCCCACTCCTCGCTGCCGCCGGATTGACGGTGGCCAAGCTGTCCGGTCGCGCTCTCGGCCATACCGGGGGGACAATCGACAAGCTTGAATCGATCCCCGGGTTCCGCACCGACCTGTCCCGCGCGGAATTTCTCGGCCTCGTGCGCAAGAACGGCCTTGCCCTCGCTGATCACACTGCGGACATGGTCCCAGCCGACCGCATTCTGTACGAGCTGCGTGACGTTACTGCCACGGTCGAATCCCTTCCCCTCATCGTTTCATCGATCATGTCGAAGAAAATCGCCGGCGGGGCGAAGGGGATCGTGCTCGACGTAAAGACCGGTGCCGGCGCGTTTCTCCCCGAGATTGAGGAATCCCGGGAGTTGGCGCGGGCCCTGGTCGCGATCGGTGTCAAGCTCGGACGGAGGATCTCTGCCCTGATCACCGATATGTCCCAACCACTCGGGCACATGGTCGGTAACGCCCTCGAGGTGAAAGAGGCGATCGACACATTGAAGGGTGACGGCCCGCAGGATCTGGAGGACCTGTGCTGCGCTCTTGGTGCTGAGCTTCTCGTCTTCTCCGGACAGGATCCTGACCGCGACCAGGCCAAAAAGCAGTTACACGGACTCCTGCTCGACGGAAGCGCGCTCGCCAAGTTCCGGCTGCTGGTGGAGGAACAGGGCGGGGATGTGCGGGTGATTGACGATCCGCAGATTCTCCCCCAGGCACGGGAGAAGATTGCGATAACCGCGCCGCGGTCCGGGATTGTAAGCGAGCTCAACGCGCTTGCAATCGGCAAAGCAGCCGGCATCCTCGGAGCGGGTCGGATGACCATGGATGACGTAATCGACCCCGCGGTTGGAATCGAGGTCGTGCGCAAGATTGGGGATCAGGTAGAGATTGGCGAGACGCTCGCTGTCCTGCACGTAAACGACAACGCAAACCTGCCCCAGGCGCAGGAGATGGTGACAGCCGCCTACCGAATCGGAGACGGTCCGGCCGCACCGCCGCCGCTCATCCACGAGCGGATCGGGGAGTAAGGACTACTTAAGATCGCGCGATTCAAATGCGTTGGGAAGGAGCTCCTTAATCGTAGTGCGCTCGAACTTACCGTCCGAGTTTCCCAACAGAATCTCAATCTCCGGGGCATGCTCATAGATCACCTGGCGGCACGCCCCGCATGGTGAGCAGCGATCAGCGTCGCACACCACGGCCAGCTTGACGAAGTCCCGCTTGCCCTCCGAAATCGCCTTGAACATCGCCACCCGCTCCGCACACATCGTCAACCCGTACGACGCGTTCTCCACGTTGACACCGGTGTACACCGAGCCATCAGCGCACAGGAGGGCCGCCCCGACTGGGAAGTTCGAGTACGGGCAGTATGCGTTCTTGCGGGCCGCGAGCGCTTGCTTTATAAGTTCTTCGTCTTTCATATCAAAACCTCACAGTGATGCCCAGGCCGGCTGTGATTTCGCCGAGCTTAACCCCCCACCAGCCGGATGCTGTGTACACCGGCATGAACAATCCTCCCTCCACCCGCATTCGCAGGAACGGAAGGCCGAGTTCAACGCCAATCCCGGCCGTGACCCCAAATCCCGACCACGAAAGGCCATCAGGATGAAGTGCCGCGATCGCGGCCGTCACCTGCCCCGCGTGCGGCGGGGGCACCTGGACGGTGATACCGGGAGAGATCTCACCAGCAATCCATGTCGCTCCGATGCTGGCGTCAACCGCGGCGAAGAACAGATCGAGCCGCTTCCCCGCCGCGATTGTTATCGCATACGTAAAAAATGATGGATCGACCGTGAGCGTGCCCGGACCGGTGGTGGTAGTAAACGTTTCGTGAACTACCGGCCGTGGAATCGGCATCCCCACGGCGGATGCAATCCCGCGAACGATGCCGTCCGTCATGATCCCGCCGGAAATACTCACGGAGTCGATCACTAACAGCGGTACCCCCAACTCAATCGTGCCACTGATCAACGGAACAGGAACGACAGTGGCAGTGGGAATCGCAGCAGTCACCTGAGTAACAACGTCGTTGATCTGCGACTGCGACAGCCCAAGCGCGGTGCCGGCTGCGGTGACGGCCGGTCCAACCTTGCTGAAGCTTGCAGCTAGGTCGACCGTGTACGCTTCGACCCCGGCACTGATGCCGAACGAGAACGCGGTAATGCTGATTCCCACGATCACAACAGCAGCAATGCCGATTACGCGATTCATCCGCGGTCCCAACCCTCCCACTCGCGCCGCTTCAGCTCAGCCCGCTTGATCTTCCCACTCGTCGTCTTAGGAAGCTCGGTTACAAACTCGATCGCCCGCGGATACTTGTACGGCGCGGTGACGCGCTTCACGTGCTCCTGCAGCTCCTTCACCAGGGCCTCTGACGGGGCATACCCGTTGGCGAGGATGACGAACGCCTTCACGATCTCCCCCCGCGTCCGATCTGGCGCAGCAATCGCCGCCGCCTCGACCACCGCGGGGTGGGAGACGAGCGCGTCCTCCACCTCGAACGGTCCGATGCGGTAGCCCGAGGTGAGGATGACGTCATCGGCGCGCCCCTCGAAGAACAGGTATCCGTCCTCATCCATCCGCGCCAGGTCGCCGGTGCGGTACCACCCGCCGGAGAACGCCTCCTTGTCGAGCTCGGGTGATTTCCAATATCCGTCGAAGATCACCGGGTTGTCCGGCCGAATTGCGATTTCGCCGACCTCGCCCTTGGACACAGGGTTCCCGTTCTCGTCGATCAAGGTCAATCCGGTCCCCGGGGTGGGGACACCCATCGCCCCCGGCTTCACCTCGATCCCAGGGTAGTTGCACACCAGGCACACGCTTTCGGTCTGGCCGTAGCCGTCGCGGATCGTCACCCCAAACGCGCGCTTGAACGCCTCAATCGGCTCGACGTTGAGCGGCTCACCCGCGGACATCGCGTCCTTCAGCGCCAGCTTGTACTTCCCCAGATCAGGGAGCTGGGCGAACAGCCGGTATTCCGTCGGGGTAGCGCACAGCTTAGTCACCTTGTATTTTTCCAACAACTCCATATAACGGACGGCGTCAAACCGGCCGTTGTACATGAGCTGGCTCGCCCCGGTGGTCAGCCCGACCCCGACCGGGCTCCAGTACCACTTTGCCCATCCCGGTGCGGTTGTTGCCCACACGACGTCATTCTCGGACGCATCCCACCAGTAGCGGGCAGTAATGCGATTGTGGCAATACAGCCAGCGATGTTTGTGCATCACCGGCTTGGGATTGCCCGTCGTTCCTGACGTGAAGTTGATTGTCAGCGGGTCGTCAACGGTGAGCGGCACCTTCGCTACATTGGGATCCCCCGCTGCCATCAGCTCTTCGAACGACAGCCAACCGGGCCGCGTTCCTCCGATCAAGATGAACGTCTCCAGCGGTGAGTTTCCACGTGCCTTCTCCACCTCGTCCGCGGTGGCGGTGTGAGCGACAATCACTTTCGCTCCGCTCGCCTGCGCCCGATAGGCGATTTCCTTCCCTTTCAGCATCTCCGAGCACGGCACTGCCACTCCGCCGGCGACAAACGTCCCCTGTTGCACCATGTGCGCCTCGGGAACACGGGGAAGAACATGGATCACCGGATCCCCTTTAGTCACCCCAAGTTTCATCAACGCATCCCCGAATCGATGTGCGCCCGCGACCAGTTCTCCAAACGTCACCTGACGGGTATTACCGTCAGCATCCTCCCAGAAGACTGCCACCTTGTCGGGGTTATTTTTCGCGTGCGTCTCCACCGCCGACACGATGTTGTAATCCGCTGGAATCTCCCACTTGAACCCGCGTAACTCCTTCTCGTACTCCTGTTTGGTGTAAGCCATTTTGTTCGATCACCTTGTGGTTAGGTTTTGAATTGCAGCGCTCAAGTTTATAGCATATCGGAAGATACCTTTGCAAACAGGGAGGAAAAGTGAAAGCCTGTGTTGTCCTCAGTCCAAGCGGGTCTAAGCGCCTGATCGCCAAGGGGGTCGTCGCCCTGCCCGCGGTGCGGCGAGCGTTGGAAACGGGAATGGTCGTAATCACTCTAGGGACAACGAACGCGGTTGTCGCCGAGGAGATTCTGGGAGCACCGATCGACCGCGGTGCGTTCGCCGCCGGGTTTATCGCTGATCGCTGGAACGTAAACGCCCGCCTCGGAGAAATGGGAGAGATCGTCATCAAAAACGGGGCCCGTGCCGAAATGGGGCCGGATGAGATCCTCGCATCGCTGTCCGCGGGTGATGTGCTGATCAAGGGGGGAAATGCGATCGACCCGTGGGGCACCGTTGGGGTCCTCACGAGCGCCGCCAGCGGCGGTACCGTGGGAAGGTACATCGCTCCGGCGCTCGCGCGTGGGGTCGAGCTGGTAATTCCAATTGGACTGGCCAAGGCCGTGTTTACGCCGATCTCCGAGATCAGCCAGGAAATTGGAATCGGGAGGATCGATCTGTGCATGGGCACCCCGGCCGGGATGTTTCCCCTGCACGGACGGACCGTGACCGAGATCGACGCTCTCGAAATGTTATTCCCGGTGCGGGTGACTCACGTCGCTTCCAGCGGAATCGGAGTGGGGGAGGGAAGCGTTTCTCTCCTCATCGAAGGAGAGGAAAAGGGGGTGCGCGCGGCGTTCAGCCTGGTTGAGTCCCTGAAAACCGAACCGAGTGTGACCATCGCGGGGGCGGGATGAGCGATTCCTACCGCACAATTGCCGCACCGGCCCACGCCAAGCTGACGCGGAAGAAATCGCGGTTCATCGCGCTCCTCTATCCCGTCTCTTCGCCGGAGGCGGTGAAGGAAACACTTGAACGGTTGCGGCGGGAGTATCACGACGCGACCCACCGCTGTTTCGCGTACCGGTTGATCTCCGGCGAGGTTCGCGCTGATGACGCTGGTGAGCCCGCTGGATCGGCCGGATCACCGATCCTCCGTGCACTGGAAGGGGCCGACCTGTACGATGCGTTGGGGGTGGTCGTCCGCCACTTCGGCGGTGTAAAGCTCGGGATTGGCGGATTGATCCGCGCCTACGGCGACGCGATCCGGGGAGCGATCGCCCAGGCGGAGATCGTGACGCGGGTGCAACAGGCGCAGGTGGAGGTGATATTCCCGCCCGAACTCAGTTCACCGGTGATGGGGTTGATCCACCGTGTCGGCGCAACCGTGGGTGAAATCGACTACAATTCCCACGGACGGGTGGTGCTTCTGCTGCCGCGCAGCGCACTTCCCGGGTTCACCGACCAGCTGCAAGAAGTGACCGGAAACCGCGCTCGGGTAAGGGAGACGTGATGATCGATTCGATAACCGGAAGGGTCGTGCGTGTCAGAGCGGATCACGCCGTGGTCGAAACCGGGGGCATCGCCTACCGCGTCTTCTGCCCGACGCACACTCTATCCGAACTCCACCGCGGCGAGGAGACGGTAGTCTACGTGCACCTCATCCTGCGCGACGACGGGATCAAGCTGTACGGCTTCCAGAATGAACGGGAGCGGGAGCTGTTCCGGGCGTTGCTGCCGGTGGGACAGATTGGGCCCAAGCTTGCGCTGCAGCTTCTGTCTTCACTCTCCCCCCCCGCCCTTGTCGACGCGATCGCGTCCGGCGACGTGGAGCGGCGGACCGCGGTAAAGGGGATCGGCAAGAAAACGGCGCAGCGCATCGTGGTCGAATTGCGTGACAAACTCGGCGGTGAGTTCGGGGCGGACATCAACCTCGCGCCGCTGTCGGAGAAGGAAGAGCTCGCCATGCGTGCCCTTACCTCAAAGTCGCTCGGGTTTTCCCCGCGCGAGGCGCGCCAGGCGCTGGAACGGCTGCGCGGCGAGGACCTGCCGGTGCAGGAACTCGTGCGGCGCGCATTGGAGATCATCGGAAGCTGATGCGAATCCTGGGGATCGATTACGGAAGGGTGCGCATCGGAGTCGCGATAAGCGATCCCGATGGGATTATCGCCAGCCCACTTCCGGTCTGCCTTCGTACCGACATCGGGTCCGATGTGGACTACATCGTGGAGCTGGTGCGCGCCAACGACATTGAGCGGATCGTGATCGGCCTTCCGCTCAACATGGACGGATCCGCGGGCGAGATGGTGGACGAGGTCGCCGTGTTTGCCGACCGCCTGCGGGAGCGGGTTCAAATTCCAGTGGTCACGTTTGACGAGCGCCTCACCACCGCGGAAGCAGAGAGGGTGCTTATCCAAGCCAACTTATCCCGCAAAAAGCGCAAAGGAGTGCGCGATTCCCTCGCCGCCGTGCTCATCCTTCAGGGCTATCTCGACCAGCTGCGGGCGCGCGATTAACTCCCGCCTGCGGTCCGGCGCACGAACCCATTCGGCCACGGATAGCCAGTGGGTGGGGATAGGGCCGCCTGCGTGTTCCCATCCGGGGCACCCGGCCCGGGGATGACATTTCCACTTCCGGAGATGCTGCCGTATGCGTAGGTAACGGAAGGAACGCGCTGTGTTACCACGAATTTCACGCCGTAGCCATTGTTGATGATCCTGTTGGTTGCGATCTTCACGCGGGCGGAGTCCGCGATCCGGATACCGGTCTTGCTTCCAGAGACGGTGCATCCGCTGACCACAGCGCGGATAGCAGAGGCATCAAGGAGAATCCCCGTCGTCGCGTTTCCCGAGATGGTGCAGTCCGTAATGGAAACGTTCGCAGTATTGCCAATCGCTATCCCATTTCTTCCACTCCCCGAGACCTCACACCCTGTAATCGTGACCCGGGGTGAACCGTAGATATCCATGCCATCAAATTGGTTGCCGGAGAAAGTGGTATTGCTGATGTCAGCGTCGTTCGATGTCTCGATCTCCGCCCCGTAAAAGTTATCCGAGATCGTAGAATTACTGATCTCCACATATGCGTTTCCCATCAGCTTGATCCCGGTGTTCTTGTTCTTGGAAACGGTGCTGCTGGTGATGGTTACCCAACTGGAATCAACCGCGATAACGCCCTGGAAATTTCCGGTGAGGATGCAGCCAGTAAGATCCGCGCGAGCGGCCCCTTGCAAGTTCAATCCCGTAGACCGGTTGGCGGACAGGGAGCAATCGGTGATGTTCAGGTGGACGTTGCCGTTACCCCCAATGCCGTCACCGCTGCCTGATATGGTCATCTTAGCGATCGTCACGGACACGGTTTGAACATTGGTTGGTGAAGTGACCGCGATCGCTGGCATCCATTCCTTCTTTCCGATGATCACCGTTTTGCCGGCGTCCGTCCCTCGCAGGGTGAGCGATTTTGTGATTGATATAGCCCCCGTCCACGTTCCCGCCGGAATGCAGATCACTGCCCCTGCTGGCGCGTGGTCAATCACACCCTGAAGCGATTCTCCCGGCTGCACCTGGACCGTGCAGGGGGAGACTTCCTGCGCGCTGGTTATGACGGTGACCATCCCCAGTCCCAGTACCACAACAAAGCCGAGGATCACGATCTTCGCCATTGGCTTCCCTCCTGTGACCGGTGATTACGACGACTATAGTTATCAGCCGTGCCGACGTCAATTGATGGCGCGGTGTGAATTAGAGCGATCGGGCATCGTCCACTCGTCCTCCAAGGCCACCGCGAACGTGCGCGAGAAAACGGCTAACCGGGTTCCTCCCACCGAATGTACCACACTGCCCTTTCCCCGGGCGATTATTTGACCCTACCGAGGCGCGGTATTAGGATGAGTTGCACCACGGAGGTTAACATGCAACGCGAACGAGTTCTCAGGTTGATACAAGAGAACCGGGATAGGATAAAGTCGTTTGGCGTTGAGGCGCTCGCCGTCTTCGGTTCGGTAGCTCGGGGGGAGGCGTCTCCGGGAAGTGACGTTGATATACTGGTCAAGTTTCACGGTCCGGCCACGTTCGACCAGTACATGGAACTGAAATTTTTCTTGGAGGAGCTGTTGGGCGGCCCGATTGATCTTGTCACGACAAAAGCGCTCAAACCGCAGGTACGGGAACAAATTGAGCGGGAAGCAATTTATGTATCGTGATTCAGCTCTGTTCCTCGATGATATCAAAAGAAGTGCGGTAAAAATCGTACAGTATACGGAAGGCATGGATCGCGCGGCATTCGAGTCCGATGAAAAAACAGTGGATGCGGTTATCCGCAATCTCAGTGTTATCGGCGAAGCAGTCAAGAAACTGCCACCATCATTGAAGGAGCGGTATGCGGGGATAGAATGGCGTAAAATTGCGGGGTTGCGCGATTTCGTGATCCACGAGTATTTCGGAATCGATACCGAGATACTGTGGGATGTGGTGGACAATAAAATTCCTGCATTATTGCGCTACGTGGATGAAATCATTTCTTCGGAGGGTCGTGGCTAGCGGCGTTGAAACCCGCTTGAGCGCACGATCTATCCCGGGCTTGCGGTATGCTCCAGATACGCTTCGATGAACGGGGTGATGTCGCCATCGAGGACGGCATCGACGTTCCCCGTCTCGTAGCCGGTGCGGTGATCCTTCACCATCCGGTAGGGGTGGAGGACATAGGAGCGGATCTGGCTTCCCCATTCGATCTTGTTCAGTGTCCCTTGGAGCTCCTCGAGCTTTTTTGCCTGTTGCTCACGCATCAGCGCGGCCAGTCGCGCCCGCAGGACCCGCATCGCCGTTTCCTTGTTCTGGTGCTGGCTGCGCTCGTTCTGACACGAGACGACGATCCCGGTCGGCAGGTGGGTGATCCGCACCGCGGAGTCGGTGACGTTCACGTGCTGGCCGCCGGCACCGGACGAGCGATAGGTATCGATCCGTAGGTCCTTGGGATCGATCTCTACCTCCGATTCCTCCTCGATCACCGGGATCACGTTCACCGCAGCGAACGAGGTGTGGCGGCGGTGAGCGGCGTCGAACGGGGAGAGGCGCACGAGGCGGTGCACTCCCTTCTCCCCCTTCAGCTTTCCGTACGCGTAACGTCCCTTGATCTCCAGGGTCGCACTGCGGATCCCTGCCTCTTCGCCCGGGCTCACATCGAGTAAATTTGCCTTAAACCCGGCTCGCTCGCAGAACCGCCCGTACATGCGCAGCAGCATCTGCGCCCAATCCTGCGAGTCCGTCCCCCCGGCGCCGGCGTTGATCGACAGGTAACAGTCGGATAGATCGTACGGATCGGAAAAGGTGAGTTCGATCCCGAACGCGCGGATCTCAGCATCGAGGGCTGCGGCGCGGGCGTCGAGGGCCGCGAGCTCAGCCTGGTCGTCCGCCTCAACCGCCATCTCGTGCAGAAGTTCGATCTCATCCAACTCTTCCTGCAACGAGCGATAGCGGTCGAGAAACGACCGCGCCCGTTCAAGCCGCCGGCTGACCGCGGTAGCAGTGGCATGGTCATCCCAGAACCCGGGCGCGGTGATCTTCTTCTCCAATGCGGAGATCTCTTGGATCAGCGCGGCACGGTCAAAGGTGATCACCGATCTTCGCGATCGCCGTACGCAGGTTGTTGATTCGTTCTTCGTCCATAAATATCCTTTCCATTCAATTATGGTGGTGTGTATCTTGGCAACGGTACCTTCAATGGAAGCAATTCCTTAACGAAAACTACGTTTGCCATCCGAACTTTAGCGACAACACGTTTCATCTGCAAGTTTATCACAATCCGTTGCACCGACGCGTACCGTTCACCCGCAACCATACGCATGATCACGAACCAGTCTATGCCATTGGTTGGCGGGGAAGTTCTTGTTTTGCAAAGATTTTTGTGCTAGGATATTCCAGTGACAATGCGAACAACCGGGGTGTGCGTAACTGTGTGTATGCCCATCGGGAAAGGAGGTGGATAGGCGCAAATAATCGCTAGCATTTCTCATTAATTCTATCTGTACAAGGGGGCATAGAATGGGTAATGGGAACAGTTGGCTATGGATTGCAGCTCTGGTAGCAGCCGGTATTGCGGTCTTATTTCTTGTCGGCGGACCACGGCCGGCAGCTCCGGTTACCGCACCGGCAACGCAGCAGGTAGCGCCGGCTGCCAAATCGGCATCATCTACCGCAGCGACTCCCACGGTAAAACCGTACGTAAACGCGGGTCC
>WFSM01000050.1 GCA_015485945.1 Candidatus Bipolaricaulota bacterium
CGGAGTAGTAAAACCCCGTGATCTCATCCACGTTCAAGAGTTTGCCGGCGGCATCAAAGTACTCGCCGCCAATGACGATCGGTGCGGTTGCCTTGATGTCCACCACTCCCCACATCGTATCGCCGACATCTACCAGCTTGTGGAGCGGGTAGTAATCAGCCTCGTGGGGGTCGAGGAGAAAACTGGTCGCATTCTTCTGGTTTCCAGCTGCGTCGTATACGTAAAGCGTGCCCGCCACTGGGGAATCGAGCGGGTTTACGACCGCCACCCCGGTGCTCTCGTCGGAAGAGTTGGCGTAGTTAAGGCTGTACCAATAATAAGTGCTGCCACTCACCACGGACAACGGTGCATATACATTGGTCGATGACCGCCGCGTACCGTTCACGATCGTGTCAATCCCGATCGACATAATCCCGGTGGTCTCTACCGTCGCCAGCCCCCAATTGTCATCCTTGCTCCCAACGAGATCGCTCACCAGATGATAATCAGACTCGTATCCCGCAAGCTCTTTTGTCGTACGCGCTAGCAGCTTGCCATACGCATCGTACACAGTAAGAACGTAACTTACCTTCTCCCCACCGGTATTTGTGATGATAAGCCCGGTATCCTGATTTGTGGTGCTGGCGTAATACACCGCGTATTCGCGCGCGGTTACCACCGCCACCACCGTTGCCACCACCAAAATTGCCATTAATACTGCAGTAACCGTCCGTTTCATAACTCGCCTCCTTACAATTTGGTCCTCTTTTATTCAGCATACCAGACCGACAGGGAAAATACCACCATCAGTTGCGCATCACACCACCATTTGCTATAGTTCAGTTTATGCACGCGGGTGGTCAAGCCGGGTTCCCCCGTTCCTCCCGATTGAAAAAGCGGGCCGATTTCATGCGTGTGTACGCGCATGGGCACCAGACGGTAGGAACGTATTTCGCCCTGCGAATTATGCCCACTGAGCAGGAAGGGCGGATCGGAATTGTGGTGGCGCGCCGGTACGGAAATGCGGTGGCGCGAAACCGGATAAAGCGGCTGCTACGTGAGGCGTACCGGCGGAATCGGGTATCATTCTCCGGGATAGACATGGTGATCATCCCATTACCGCGATGCAAGGGGCAGAGTCTGACTACAATCGAACGCGCGTTGCGGAGGGAGGTGACCGCCGCCCTGGCACGGGAGGTAAACGATGGCAGAAAAAGAAGTGATATATCTGACGAAAAACGGGCATGAGCTGATGCAGGAAGAGCTCACCCGAGCGAAGAAAATCCTGTACGAGGAGATCCCGGAAAAACTGAAGGCATCGAAAATTAGCGGCGGGGATCTGCGCGAGAACAAGGAATACATCTACCTGCAAAGCGAGCAGCAGTACTACGAGCGCGAGGTACGTCGCCTCACCTCGATCCTTGAAGCGGCTGAGATCATCCCGGAGGAGGAAATCGCCGCGGACGAGATCGGGATCGGATCGAGCTTTATTCTCCAAGACCTGGAAATCATGGAGAGCGGCACATTTACCCTGGTGAGCCCGGCCGAAGTAGATCTGGAGAACGGCAAGATCTCAATCGCATCGCCGGCCGGCCAGGCCCTGATCGGAAAGCACGAGGGCGACGAGGTTAAGATCACTCTCCCGTGGGGAACAACCCATTTCCGGGTAATCGCGATCAACAAGTAAATCATGGAAGATTCCCTGGTTAAATCACGCTTGGAGAAATTTGCCCGTTTGCGCGCGGCTGGAATCGATCCCTATCCTCCACGCGCGGTGACTACGGCCCCAATCCAAGACACGGTTGTGCAGTTTGCCCGGTTGGCTAACGAGGAGAAAAGCGGCGTCCAGACGCAGATCGCGGGACGAATTGTCGCCCTCCGCCGCATGGGCAAAGCAAGTTTTCTCGACCTGCGCGATGGAACAGGAAAGATTCAGATTCACGCCGCTGCCGATGTGCTCGGGAACGAGTCATACTCCCTCCTCAAGGGCTGCGACATCGGTGATTTCATCGCGGTCACCGGCGAGGTGTTCCGCACCAAGCGCGGCGAGCTGACAGTGGAAATTGAGAAATGGACCCTCTTATCCAAAGCGTTGCGGCCGCTGCCGGAAAAGTGGCACGGTCTAAAGGACGTGGAGTTACGTTACCGCCACCGTGCTCTCGACCTGATCGCCAACGCCGATGTGCGAGAGAAGTTCGTGCACCGATCACGGATGATCGCGGCAATGAGGCGGTTTCTCGATCAGCACGGGTTTCTCGAAGTGGAGACTCCAATCATGCAGCCAATCGCGGGCGGAGCGACGGCGCGTCCGTTCGTCACCCACCACAACGCCCTCGACATCGATCTTTATCTCCGCGTCGCCCCCGAGCTCTACCTGAAGCGTCTTATCATCGGCGGCCTAGAGCGGGTGTACGAACTCGGCAAGAACTTCCGTAACGAGGGCGTGTCCACTGCGCACAACCCGGAGTTCACCACGCTGGAGATCTACCAGGCGTATTCCGACTACGAGGGAATGATGGCGCTGGCCGAAGCGCTGATCGCGGCGAGCGTGCACGCGGTGCACGGGAATACCGTGATCCGTTACCAGGGTAACGAAATCGATTTCACCCCGCCGTGGCGGCGAATCAGCCTGCTCGACGCAGTCACAGAAGCGACCGGGATCGACGTGCACGTGTCCGATCCGGCACGGATAATTGCTCACGGGACTGAGCACGGGATCGCGCTTCCTCCCGCGCTGTCACGCGGCAAACTGATCGAGAAGCTGTTTGATGACTTCGTCGAGCCGAAGTTGATCCAGCCCACGATCGTGATGGATTACCCGATCGAGATCTCCCCGCTTGCCAAGCGGAAGTCGGGTTCGGATGACGTGGTGGAACGGTTCGAGTTGTTTATCGGCGGGATGGAGGTGGCGAACGCGTTCACCGAGCTAAACGATCCGCTTGATCAACGAGCCCGATTCGAGGCGCAGGAGCGGCTGCGAGCATCCGGGGATGACGAAGCACAGCGGATCGATGAGGACTTCCTGTTCGCGTTGGAACACGGGATGCCCCCGACCGGCGGAATCGGATTCGGGATTGACCGGCTGGCGATGCTCGTCACCAATTCGCCGTCGATCCGCGAGGTGATCCTGTTCCCAACGCTGAAGATCAAGGAGGAGACAAAATGAGTTCGGCGCTTACGCGGTTTGGGGAGTGGGTGGACACCGCCATCACCACGCTGTTTCGCTGGGACGCGGAGACGCTACAGGCGATAAGCGAACACCCGTTGCTTAAACCGCTGTCACGCGTGTTCCTTACGGCCACATACCTCGGAGACGGGTACCTGTGGGGCGGGCTGTCGCTGGGGTTGATCCTGTTCGGACGCCCGATCGACCGCACATACGTGTTAATCGGACTTGCTATTTCAATCGTTAACATCGCCGTGTTCCGCGCATTTAAGCTCATATTTGCCCGGGAACGGCCGCTATTTGTCTCCGATTCCCTACGGTCGCGGTTGATCGACTCCTATTCGTTCCCGTCCGGTCACGCCACCGTGTCGTTTGGACTGGCGTGGACGATCTCGGTGTTTTATCCGTACCTCCCGGCCCAGTTGGCCGCGTATTTCGTGGCCATCACGATCGCGTTGTCCCGCATTTACCTCAAGGAACACTATCCGCTTGATGTCATCTGCGGCGCACTCCTCGGATCGTTCGTTGCTGCCTATCTTATCCCTATATTCTCCCATCTGTTTCTTTGAACGTTCACCCCAATTTTCGGTAAAATACGATGCGGTGCGTTGTGTCGACGCACGCGCAAGGGGGAACAATGAATCGATTCTTTTCTAACCGGGCTAGCGGGACAAAACGCTCAGCAATTCGGGAATTACTGAAGCTTACGGAAAAGCCGGAGATCATCTCATTCGCCGGCGGACTGCCTGATCCTGAGACGTTCCCGCACGATGAGTTTGCCGAGATCGCAACCGACGAACTGCGTAACAACTATGCAAATGTGCTGCAGTACGGAACGACGGAGGGCAGTCTCACACTGCGCCGCGCCGCATCGACGTGGCTGGGGAGACATGGACTCAACGTATCCATCGATGAGATGATCATCACCACCGCGTCACAACAAGGATTGGATCTAATCGGGAAGGCGTTCATCGATCCGGGCGATGTCGTGTTCTGCGGGCTCCCCACCTACCTTGGAGCAATTCAGGCGTTCCGCCTGTTCCAGACCGACCTCGTTGGGATCCCCGTTGAGGAAGATGGGATGGATCTCGACGCGTTGGAAGAAAAGATCGTACAGGCACGGGCGGCGGGAAAGCGGATGAAGGGCGTGTACGTAATCCCCGATTTCCAAAACCCGACCGGAATAACCATGTCGCTCGCCAAACGAAAGCGGTTGATTGAGATCGCGCGCCGTGAGGATCTGCTCATTTTTGAGGACGATCCCTACGGGCAGCTCCGGTTCGCCGGGGAACGGATCCCATCGCTTCGCAGCATGGACACGGATGGGCGGGTGATTCTGTTGTTCACTCTATCCAAGATCCTGTCCGCCGGACTGCGGCTGGCGCTGCTCATCGCCGATGCGGGGCTGATGGACGTATTTGTCCGGATGAAGCAGGCATCTGACCTGTGCACATCAAAGCTGACACAGCACCTCGCTGCTCGATACATTCGCGATTATGATATCGAAGGCCATCTCGACCTGTTACGCCAGCGCTACCGCGCCAAACGCGATGCGATGATCTCCGCCCTGGAGCGGTACATGCCAGCGGACGAAGGGATTACGTGGACGCGGCCGAACGGAGGATTATTC
>WFSM01000051.1 GCA_015485945.1 Candidatus Bipolaricaulota bacterium
ATCCCGAGCTTGTCCAGACCGGCAGAATTAGGGCGCCGCCCCACCGCGAGGAGAACATAATCGGCGGGAAATTCCTCCCCGTCCTGTGTGCGCACTACCACCCCATCACCCGTCGTTTCGTGGGAGGCAGCCGCCGTCTGCACCCGAACTTCGATCCCCTGTTTTTTTAGCCCCGCCGCTACCCGGGCCCGAATACGGCGGTCGAGGTCGAGCCCAGGAAGAATCGTTGGCATCATTTCGAGCACGACTACTTTCGTCCCCAATCGCGCGTAGATCGTGGCGAGCTCAAGCCCGATCACCCCACCGCCGATCACCACCAGCCGGCGCGGGACTGTGTTCGGGCTCAACGCATCGTCCGACGACCACACTGCCTGATCCGCGTAGCTGAACCCGGGAATTTCAACCGGCGACGACCCAACGGCGAGTACGATTTTAGCGGCTTCCACCGCTCCACCACTCGACAACGCGATTTCACCCGCAGCCGTGATCGTTCCCGCAGCGCGAACCACCGTCACTCCATTCGCATGCAGGAGCTGTTCCACCCCCGCGACCAATTTGCCCGCGACCTCATCCTTCCACGCAACGAGCCGATCGATAGCGATCGTCGGAGGTGCAAACTTCACCCCAAACTTTTCCGCCCGCGCGGCACGGGAAATAAGTTCCGTTGCTGCGTACAGGGCCTTAGTCGGCACACATCCCCGGTTCAGACAAACACCTCCCACCCGATCCTGCTCGATCAGAACGGGGTGTAGTCCCAGTTGTGCCATCCGAATCGCGGCCACGTACCCGCCGGGCCCGCCGCCGATAATCGCCACGTCGTATTTCATCTCGCCTCCTTCGTGGACACGATACCCGCCGCCGCCGCCGCGATCAACCGCATCGTCTAGTTGACACACCAAGAAGGTATAATAAATATGGTGGTTACGGATAGTAAATGATTCGAACCATCCGATAATGGCAAAACCTTCGTGAGGAGGTGACGCAAAGCCACGGGCCCTACGCGGGCAGCCGGGCTGCCGAGATGGTCACGAAGAGCCGTTGGTTAACGGTAGTTGTTGGATTATTTATATGCCTAGGGATTTTCACATTGGTTTATGTACACGTCCCGCGCGTCGCCGGAGGTGGTGCGGGAACGGCGTCCGCGACGTTCAACACCAGTCAGGGGCTGGCATGGAACGTGGAACAAATTCAAGCCCCGCAGGCGTGGCACCAGACGACTGGTTCCCACAACATCATCGTCGCGGTTATTGACTCCGGAATTGCCCAGAATGTGCCCCAGCTCAAAGGGAAAATGTGGACAAATCCTGGGGAAATCCCGGGCAACGGAATCGACGACGATCACAACGGGTATGTGGATGATGTGCACGGGTGGGATTTCCGCAATAATTGCCCGGTCACCGGCACAAATATCAATTGGCATGGAACGTTCGTTGCCGGAATCATCGCTGCCCAACCCGGAACGGACAAAGTGTCCGGGGTTGCGCCCGGAATCAGGATTATGGACGTGCGCATTCTCGACTCCCACAACCTGTTCTACAGCAGCGACTGGGGCAAGTTCGCTCGTGCGATCGACTACGCGGTCAACAACGGCGCGCGGATTATCAACTTAAGCATCTACGCGAACGAGAGGCCTCCAGCCGTGTTCGAAAACGCGATCAAGCGGGCGGCGGCGCACGGGGTAATCATCGTTGGAATTGCTGGCAACAACGGACGGGACAGCGTGAGCTACCCCGGACGCTATCCGTGGGTTCTCGCCGTGTCCGCCACTGATCGCTCCGATCACCTCGCATCGTTCAGCAATCATGGCCCGCAGGTTGCAGTGGCCGCTCCGGGTGATCAAGTGATGTCACTGTTCCCAGGCGGGATTGCTGGAACAGGCTCCGGCACGTCGTTCGCCGCACCGCATGTCGCCGGAACGCTGGCACTCATCCTGTCGGCGAACCCGTCTTTGACCGCATACCAGGCCGTCCAGATATTAGAAAGATCGTGTGCCCACGTTGGCTCATCGGATCAATTCGGCGCCGGCCGGATCGATGCGGAAAAGGCAGTTGCCCTCGCCGAGAGCATGAGTAATTGACCGTGCGCTTCTCCCGGGCCACTTTCCGTGGCTTTCCCCGGGAGCAGGTGCCAGTAAATTGGGACGATCGCGCCCCGTAGCCTGACCACCTCGCATAAACAATTCCACAACCACCCGATGGGAATCACGTGCCCGATCCGCTACACTTTGAAAACAGTGACACGGCGAAAGGAGGAGCGATGAAGCTGTTTATCGACACTGCTAATATCGACCAGATAAGGGAAATGGCGTGGTTAATTGACGGGGTAACAACAAATCCGACCCTCGTCTCACGGGAGAACCGCCCGTTCAAAGAGGTGGTACGTGAAATCTGTGGGATCGTAAACGGCCCGGTAAGCGCCGAGGTGACCGCCATGGACGCTCCCGGGATGATCGCCCAAGCGCGTGACCTCGCCAAGATTCATGACAACGTCGTCATCAAGATTCCGATGACCGCCGACGGTATGCAGGCGGTAAAGACCCTCGCCGCCGAGGGAATCCGTACCAACGTAACGCTCGTATTCTCGGCAAATCAAGCATTGTTGGCGGCCAAATGCGGGGCGAGCTTCGTCTCCCCATTTGTCGGTCGGATCGACGACGCCGGCGGAGACGGAATGGATGTTGTTGCTGATATCGTCGACATCTACGCGAACTATGGATTTACCACTGAGATTATCGTAGCAAGCGTGCGCCATCCCCACCACGTTCTCGAAGCAGCCCTGCTCGGAGCCGATATCGCCACCGTCCCGTATGCCGTGTTGCAAAAGCTGTTCAATCATCCGTTAACCGACGTCGGTATCGACCGGTTCCTCAAGGATTGGGAGAAAGTGCCGAAGTAGCCCTAAAATCCGTGGTCAAAATGCTGTAAATCTTATTCGGACGGCGCCGGTTTTATGATCGCGGTTATGACGCGGTAGGCTGGCATTTCTTGTTTATAAAAACCAGTAACTTGCGCAACTTACACTTCAAAGGAGGATAGCCCAATGTCTTCAGGGTTCCTATCTCACCTCGCACAATCTGCTTCCCCTCGGGATCTACCCTTTACTTGCCACACCCACATCCACCGCTGGGCGGGGGTGGAGTGTATGTGCTCGGCTTGCGCACTGTAAACCGATATGTCGCGCTCGCCTGAACGGCGCGGTTGTCGGTAACGGTGAGGATAACGGTGTACACCCCCGGGGCTGTGAACACGTGGCGGACAAACCGCCCATCGGCGGTGGAGTTGTCACCAAAGTCCCAGTGGTAAAATACTATCTCACCATCAGGATCGTACGAGGTCACGCCGAGGAAATTGACCTCGCGACCAGGAGGAACGTTGATGGGAACGACCCTGATCCGCGCTACCGGTGGTACATCTTTGGGTAACGTAACCACAGCAGTGAACTGGCAATAGCGGTCATTGAACCAGAGGCGGCCGGACGAATCGGTGTAATACGGAATTGTTCCCACTATACGCTGCAACTTGCCCGGAGCAGGTGCGGCCTCCACCGGGACCCACGCCAGCGTCTTGTCAATCGGAATACCGACGAGTACCCACACATGCGTGCCGTCGGGCCACCCACCTGCGGACACAAGCTTGACCGTGTACCCCAGTTTGGTGAGCACGCCAGCGGTATAGCTAGCAAAGTCGCGGCTGTCCCAATCGTTGGAATCGAAATAACGCCGTACCCCCAAGTGATAGTTGTTCAACACCTTCGCCAGTTGATTAATCGCGGGGAGCAACACACTGAGTTCATGGACGGAATAATCGGTCGCATTCGGCTGCAACACGTGCGGTGTTGCTGCCACCACCGCAGGAGCGATGATGAGCATAATTGCCAACCCAACCAGCCCAAGGAGTAACGTATATCGCATTATCGCACCACCTCCACCGCCAGTATACAGACATCCCCCGACAAAAAGCAACTATCGAAGTCGGATAATTGACTGTGGCCCGTGCCCGTCGCGGTGGTTCCTCAATCGCGAGTTATCAGCGGCGGGTCTTGCATCCGAATACTGTGAAATCAGTACCCCCGCATGCGTCGGTTAAAGCAGGTTACGATTGCTTCCAGCGATCGCACGGGCGATAAGTAGCGACCCTTCACTGGAGCTGAATAGAACCAGGCGACTCGAGTAAGCCGCTCAGTTTGGCGACAGTACAAGGAAAATCGCTTCAGGAACCGAACTTAGGCAGCCAGTTGTTGTAGTTGAACAGGATCGGAAGAGCGCGTCCGGACCACCGTCCGAGCCCACCACGGCCGGCAGCGCGCTCGCCGAACTCCGCCACAGCGTCGGTGCGCACGTTGGGACCAACGTATAGGATCGGCACCGGTTCAGCCGTGTGATCGCCGTAATCGATCGGAGTGGTGTGATCGCCGGTGAACGCGAGATGGGTCTGGTTCCAGTCAAGCTTTCCCATGAGCGTGCCGATTAGCTCAGCATCAATGCGCTCGATGAACTTCTTCTTCCCGGGTGCGTCCTTGTCATGGCCGCGGTTGTCTGTCCCCTTCACGTGGATGAATACGTAATCGAGCTGTTCCAGTGCCTGAATCGCGGTGTTCGCCTTGGAGACGAGATCGGTGTCCACCGCCCCGGTCGCACCGGGAGCATCAATGCGGGTCATCCCACACGCCAGGGCAACACCGCGGTACAGCGCGGCGCCAGCAACGACTGCACCGTGAACCCCGTATAACCGATCGATTGGGGTAAGATGAGGAAGATCAGCAGCACCGCGGATCAGCACGATGTTCGCCGGCGGCTTGCCCGCAGCGATCCGCGCTTTGTTCACCGGATGGTCTTTGAGAACCTCGTAGCTCTTGCGGGTGAATTCGTTCATCGCGGCTGCGGTACGGCGGGCAGCGTCATCATTCGTGATGGCACGTGCCGTGGAAATGTGCACCCCTGCCTTGTGTGGATCGGTCTCGGTGACCGCACGCGACAGTTCGCCGCCGTACATCCGCAGCGCACCGCGATGCTGAGTGCTCGCCTTGAACGCGAACTTCACCCCATCGGACAATGCAATCTCCGCGAGCGCGGCCGCGAGATCGTCCTGCCCCGCGTCGATCCGGCCGGCACGACGGTCGACGAGCTTCAACCCATCCGGGGTCTCCTCCACGGTGGCAAAGTTGGCGCGAAAGCAGACGTCCCCCGGCTCCACGTTCATCCCGATTCCCAGGCATTCGAACACGCCGCGACCGGTGTATACCTGATACGGATCGTATCCAAGCAGGGACAGATGCGCGGTGTCGCTCCCCGGCCTGACCCCGGGTTTGATCGGGTCTATCAATCCCACTGCGCCACGGCGTGCCAGTTCATCCAAATTCGGGGTGTGGGCCGCCTCCAAACACGTCTTGCCATCCATATCGCTCGGCCGACCACCAAGTCCATCGGCAATAATCAAAATCGCTTTCATCCTCAATCCTCCCTAACGGGGCGTACGCTACTGTGCTATTTGTTCCCGGTTTCAACAGGGCATTCAACCGGTATTTCGTCTACACGCATACATTATCCTGTACCGCTGGAATGCCAACCTCGGCCTGATTTACTCTGGACGCACAACCAGCACCGGGCAGCGCGCGTTCTCAATCACCCGCTCCGTCACTGAACCGATGATGATTCGCCGTGGGCCACGCTGTCCCACCTTGCCGATTACGATCAGGTCGATGCCCTGTTGGCTGACGAGATTGACGATCTCCTGGTGGGGGGTTCCTTCACGAATCAACGTCTCAAACGGCACCCCGGCGTCGGCAGCAAGGTCGGTGAGGTAGCGCAGGCAGTTTTCGCCTTCCCGCTGCAGATCGCGGCGGAGTTCGTCTTCGGGCTTGTTCGATAGGTGCGCCATCGATTCAACCGCGGTCTCGTCAATCACGTAAAACGCAAGGATCTCCAGGCCGTAAGCCTGGGCGAGTTTGATCCCGTACTCCGCCGCTTGCATCGAATAGCGTGATCCGTCGATCGGGACGAGAATTTTGGTGAAGGGTTTTTCCACGCTAACCTCCTTTGATCGATTTGGTCTTCAACCGCTT
Source organism: Candidatus Bipolaricaulota bacterium (assembly GCA_015485945.1). Taxonomy (GTDB): domain Bacteria; phylum Bipolaricaulota; class Bipolaricaulia; order UBA7950; family UBA9294; genus S016-54. The sequence continues at coordinate 6,061 of WFSM01000051.1, forward strand.
CATCTGGAAAATCGTCTCCCGCTCCACTTCTTCGAGCCGTCCTTCAATGTACCGGATCGTCTCTTCGTACTGCGGGATGAAGATGTTTTCGAGCGCGTTCACCCGGCGCTGCGTTTTCTTGAGCTCGATCGCCAGGTGCCATGCCGCCCGCTCCGTCTCCGCCAGGCGGAGAATGCGTTCTAATGCATCGTAAAACCGACGCAGCGCTTCGTCAAGCGCGAATGACGTCCCGAGCAACCCGAACTGGGGTTCAAGCTCGCGCAGTTTCCGCTCCATCAGCGGTACTGGCACCCCCATGATTGACCGTTCCCGCAGCGTGATTTGGGCCTCGGTGGCGCACGCAAGCGCGGTGCGTTCTACTTGTTCGGTCCCAAGGTGGGTGATCGCCCCTTGGAGCGCTGTGAACGCAGAGGTGAGCCGCTCTGTCACTTCGCGGCGGAACGCCTCGGCGTCGTCGATGATGTTCAGCAGCTCGCTCACCAACACCTCGCGCTTTTCCTCCAACAAGTCGTAGCCACTCTTGGCGATTGCCAGTTGGTCCTTGAGTTCGAGCAAGTTTGCCTTGGTGGGAGGAATGTCAATCGGCATCCTACCTCGCTTTGTAGTACTTTTCGATCTGCTCGTGCTTTAATCGCCCAAGCTCTTCCACTGGGAGCACCCCGAGTGCCTTCCATCCGAGGTCGAGCGTCTCCGCGATCGTTCGGTTCTCATCGCCTTGGTTGAGGAACTCCTGCTCAAAAAACTCGCCAAATTTGAGATACTTTTTGTCCACCGCGGACAGTTCCTCTTCGCCGATGATTGAGGCAATGTTCCTGATCTGTTGCACGCGTGCGTAGCTGCCGTACAGTTGGTTCGCCAAATTGGGGTGGTCCCCACGCGTGTACCCTTCACCAATTCCATCCTTCATCAACCGCGACAGGGACGGCAGCACCGAAATCGGGGGGTAGATTCCCTGGCGATCGAGCTTGGGATCGAGCACGATCTGGCCCTCGGTGATGTACCCGGTCAAATCCGGCACCGGATGGGTGATATCGTTGTTGGGCATCGATACAATTGGGATCTGGGTGATCGATCCGTCGGAGCCGATGACGCGGCCGGTGCGTTCGTAGAGCGACGCGAGGTCACTGTACAGATAACCCGGATACCCTTTGCGCGTCGGGACGTCCCCGCGGGCGGTCGCCACTTCACGCAGCGCCTCGCAGTAGTTGGTCATATCAGTCATTATCACGAGCACGTGTTTGTTGCGCTCGAACGCGAGATATTCGGCAACGGTGAGGGCGACGCGCGGCGTGATCGTGCGCTCGATTGACGGGTCATCGGCAAGGTTGAGGAACATCACCACGTTCTCCAGCGCGCCGGTCTCACGGAACGTCTCCTCGAAGTATGCCGCTTCGTCGTGTTTTACCCCCATCGCGGCAAACACGATCACGAATTCTGACTCTTCGCCGGGGATCGTCGCTTGCTTCACGATCTGAGCGGCAAGCCGGTTATGCGGCAGCCCGCTTGTCGAGAAGATTGGGAGCTTCTGACCGCGGATGAGTGTATTCATGCCATCGATCGCTGAGATTCCGGTCTGGATGAAATTTTCCGGATAGACACGGCTTACTGGGTTGATCGCCGCCCCGTTGATGTCACGCTCTTCGCCCGACAGCGGCAACGGTGCGCCGTCGAGCGGGCGTCCGGTCCCGTCGAACACCCGCCCCAGCATCTCCTCCGACACCTTGATCATCAGCGGCCGTCCCGCAAACCGCACCTTGGTCTTTGTTGCCGAGATGTCACTTGTCCCTTCGAATACCTGAATCGCCACCGTGTCACCGTCGATGATTAGAACGCGACCGCGGCGGACTTCACCAAATGAGGTCGTCACTTCGGCAATCTCGCCGTAGCCAACTCCGTTCACCCCGGTGACGAACACCAGCGGCCCGCTGACTTGCTCAACCCCTAAATACACACGACGTCCGTTCGCCATCATCATCGCCTCGCTTGTGCGGTCTGGGCCAACCCCTGGCCGAGCTGGTCGAACTCCGCGTCCATCTCTTCCTTGATCTTGTCGAGCTCCTCCAATTTGTCGTCCGGGATCTCCTGTTTCATCGTGAGGAGCTTCAGGTTCACCTTCATTTCCTGGATGCGATACACGGGCAACCCGTGGGAAATCAGCTCCTTCGCCCGGTCGGCATAGTGCATGAGGAGCTCAATCATCTTCACTTCTTTAGCCGGCGTGGAATAGCGGTCGATCGCATCCATCGCGTTCTGCTGCAGGAATCCCTCTTTGATCAGCGCCGCTACCTGCAGGATCAACCGCTGATCGCTGGGCAAGGCATCCGGGCCGATGATCTGCACGATCTTTTGCAGCTCGTTCTCCCGCGCCAGGATGGACAGCGCCTGTTGGCGCAGGCGGCGCCAGTCAATGTGTTTTTCCTGCTGCCACCAATCAGCCATCTCTTCAATGTACTCGGAATACGTGTCGATCCACGAGATCGCCGGGAAATGGCGCGCGAACGCGAGCCGCTTGTCCAACGCCCAGAACGTGCGGATGAACCGTTTCGTGTTCTGAGTCACCGGCTCGGTAAAGTCGCCTCCCGGCGGGGAGACGGCCCCGATGATCGTGATCGAACCGTAGCGATCAGGTCCCACCTTGCCGTAGCCAGCGCGCTCGTAGAACTCGGCAAGCCGCGCCGGCAAATACGCAGGGAACCCTTCTTCCACTGGCATTTCCTCTAACCGGCCCGCGATTTCGCGTACCGCCTCAGCCCACCGTGAAGTGGAATCGGCCATCAATGCCACGTTGTACCCCATGTCGCGGAAGTATTCGGCGATTGTGACCCCGGTGTAAATCGAACTTTCACGCGCGGTCACCGGCATATTTGATGTGTTGGCGATGAGAATCGTCCGCTCCATCAGCGGGTGCCCGGAGCGGGGATCCTTCAACTTGGGGAACTCCTCTAATACATCGGTCATTTCGTTACCGCGTTCACCGCAGCCGATGTAGATGATGAGGTCGGCATCGGACCAACTGGCGAGTTGGTGCTGCAGCACGGTTTTGCCGGCACCGAACCCCCCGGGCACGGCCGCTGTACCGCCCTTGGCAAGCGGAAACAGGATGTCAATTACCCGTTGCCCGGTGATCAGCGGAACGGATGGCTTGAGGCGCTCTTTCAGTGAATGTACCCGCCGCACCGGCCAGCGCTGCAGCATGGTGATCGGATGGTCACCGTCGTCGGTTTCAATCACTGCGATCTCGTCGGTAACGGTGTACTCCCCGGCAGGAGCGATTTTCTTCACCGTGCCCTGAATCCCCGCCGGGACGACGATTCGGTGTTCGAGAAGCGGAGTTTCCGGGACCGCACCCAGGATTGTCCCCGGTTCAACTGTGTCGCCGTCCTTGACCGCCGGGGTGAACTTCCACTTGGTCTCCGCATCGATCGTTTCAACATGTACCCCGCGTCCGATGAACGTGCCCTGCTTCTCGCGAATCAGGTCGAGCGGCCGGGCGATCCCGTCGAACACCTTGCCCACCAATCCGGGGGCAAGTTCGACAGAGAGCGGCTGACCGGAGCGATAAATCGGCATTCCCGGCTTAATTCCGGTTGTATCCTCATACACCTGGATTGTGGCCACATTGCCATTTAGATTGATGATCTCTCCTGCCAACCGCTCGTCGGAGACGTACACAAGCTCCATCACGTTCGCCTCGGACATCCCGGCGCCCTTCACCACCGGCCCGTTGATATAGGTCACAGTCCCGGTCTGCGTGGGAGCGGTTTTCTCAGCTTTGTTGGTTGTCATCATTATTTCCACCTTGCCTTTCCCTGCGTTCCACCGGCGCGAAGATCTCTCGATACACCACCGCTTCCACCTTGGGGGCAAACTCGCGGATAAGCTGCCCGAGAGAACTGTCGACTTCCATGTGGCGGCTCGGGATTTCCACAATCACTCCGCCGCGGATGTTATCCGGCGCGAGGGTTACTGTTCCCACTCCCAGTTTTTTCTTGAGCCGCAGCGGCAGATCATCCTTGTACCGGGTGAGATCACGATCGGACAGGTGAATCACCACTTCATCCAGGGCCTCCTCGCCGGCAACGGTAGATTGCACAAGGCCGATGAGGACATCCCGGTATTCGCTACCGCCTTTGGCACACAGGTCCTCGAGACGGTTGCGGACCTCACCAATGATCCGTCCGAGAATCTCCGCCTTCTCGCGCAAAAGCTCTTCCTTTACCCGAAGCTGGGCCTGCGAGATAATCTGCCGTCGCAGGCGATTGATCTCATCCAATCCCGCGTGCACCAGCTCTTCCTCGCGCGCTTTTGCATCTTGCTCCGCCTGGGTGATGATCTGCTCCGCCTGTTTCTGGGCGCGAGCCACAATCTCCGCCGCCCGTCTTTTCGCCTCACCAAGCACGTGTTCGGTAAGGGCAGACAAGTCTCCCATTGGTTTCGTCGCTGTCATAGTCTGATTCCGATCGCCCCCGCAATGAATTCCTTAATACTTGTCTTTTCCAGCGGACCAGCCGGGCTAGGGATTTCCACCACAAGCGGGAAATCCTTGCGCGACTGAAGCTCATCCACCAGTGCTGCTGCCTGGGCCGCAACCCGGTCCTCAATCAGGATCAATGCCATGTCCGGGTCGGCAAACCGTTCGCGCAGCACGGTCTCCAGCTCCACGGCATCGTGCGGGGTATACCCGCCGATTCCGAGGAGCGAAAACCCAAGCACTGTCTCCCGACTGCCGATGGCGTAAATCCGCTCGCGATTCGACATAGCTACGCTACAAGCGTCCGAAAATCATGACCGAGATAACGATCCCGTAAATCGCGATTCCCTCAGCCAACCCGACATAGACCAGGCTCAACCCGAACATGCTCGGTTTTTCAGTAACCGCACCAATCGCCGCTGCTCCCACACCGGACAGCGCGACACCAGCCCCGAGAGAACTGCCGGCGGTGGCCATTGCCGCTCCGAGCAGTGCCAACCCAACGCCGGTGCTCGTGGTTTTGGTGGGCTGCGCCGTCGTCGTCGCCGGCGTAGTAGTCTGAGCCACCGCCCACGGATGATACGTCGCCAGCAAAAATCCGAACAGAACGATCCCCGCAAGAAATAGCACTAGATTGAACCCCAACAGCCCGTAGGCAATCTTACGCTTAGTCATTTGCTACCTCCTTCTTAAGTTTTTCAGTACTGTAAGACTACAAGCGGCCTAAGATCATGACCGAGATAACGATTCCGTAAGTCGCGATCCCTCCCGCCAACCCAACGTAGACCAAAGTTATGCCAAACATGCTCCGTCTCTTCGTTACCGCTCTGATCGCTGCCGATCCGGTCTTGGATAAGGCGACCCCTGAGCCAAGCGAGCTCCCCGCAGTGGCGAGCGCCGTTCCCAACAGGCCAAGTCCCAGTCCGATGCTCACGCCCGGAACCGATTGAGCAACTGTAGTCTGAGCGGCGACCCAGGGATGATAGGCTACCATTGTAAATCCGAACAGAGCGATTCCTGCCATTGATAGCACCAAATTAAACCCCAACAGTCCATAAACGACCTTGCGGATGATAGAACTACGATTGTGCATTCATCACCCCTTTCTTAAATTTCAGCTTAAGCGGCACGAACGCGGTTCCCTCCGCCTCGAAGAATTTGGAGAAGAACTCGTAAAATTCCAACCGCAACGCCTGAATCGCAACCACTCCACCTTCCAAAACAAGGATGAGGAGGTTACCGCCGGCTACCATCAGGATGTAAAAGACGTTTCCCGCCGGTAATGCACGCAGCATACCACCGATCTGAAAAATCGCAATTGATAATGCCACGTGATTCAACGCGAACGCCGCGACACGGACAAACGATATGGTGTTACTCAGGTAAACAATCATTGTCTCGAAGATATCAACGCCAGTGATGAGCAACGTGACGAGGGGACCGCTATTGTCTGCAGCCTGTTTATCATGCGGTTTGTGACGAGCAGCAAACCGTTTGAGCGGCTGCTCGAGCGGCATCAGCAACAACGGCAGGAACATCAATATCAGGATGGTGACGAACGACACACTCGTCCCGCGGGCGTTCATGTAAACGGCGATCAATGCACCGAGGAAGAACCACAACCCAAGCGCTCCGAACCGCTCGAACACGAGTTCGACATACCGCCGTTGGATGAATTTGGTTCCCATATTGATGATTATCCCGAGGACGATTATCACAATCCCGAGAATAATTGAGTAACTGAGTATGCGATTAATCTGATTGATCGGGTGGAACCACAGCGCGGGAATGATTTTCTCGTACCCAAAGAAGCTACCGTACAGGACCCCGAATACCATCGACGCCATTCCCACCATCAGGAAAATCTTCCCCGTCCGGCGCCATCCCGACCGCAGTCGCGGCCAGAGTAATAGCCCCGCCCCGCCGAGAAACAACACAAATCCGTGACCGAGATCGCCGAACATCATACCGAACATCAGTACGAACGAAATGCTGAACAAAATTGTCGGATCGAACCCACCGTAACGGGGAACGCCGTACAGATGCACCAACCCCTCGAACGGGCGGAAGAGCGCAGGATTATGCAGTCTGCTCGGCACAGTGTTGCCGTCTTCATCTTTCGTTTTTTCGTACGACATTTCCTCTGTTTCCAGCACCCAGTTCCGTTCGGTGTCCACCAAAATCCGGAGTCGATGTAACTCCCGTTTGGGCACCCAGCCAGCGGCAACGGCAACGGCTTGCGTCTGCCCCGTTTGTTCATGTGCCGTGAGCACTGTCGTGTTGATTTTGACAAAGTCGCTCAGCCTGGCACGCTGTTCACCTCGCCATGCCTCGAACTTGGCAAACTCATCATCCAACCGCCGTTTCTGTTCGAGCAGATCCTCCCGTTTGGCCGCCAGCGCCAGTAGCGCCTGCTGCGGCTCACCGGCTAACTCCTCCGGGAGCTCAAGTGGCCGGAACAGGGCGGACTCGAGGATGTCATTAACCCGTTCGCGATCCGGGTTTAAGCACACAACGAGCAACTGAAGCCGATGGCGTTCACTCCGATATGGGAGTAAAGCATGCAGAAACTGATGTAAGCTGCGATCCAATTGGTCGAGGTGATCCTCGGGAAGCGTTCCAGCAAGCACGCAAAACCGTCTCAAATGGAGCAACGCTCCAATATCAACTTGAAGTGGTTCCAATAACCGCAGATGGGCTTCCTGCACGGTCAATTTATCCAATTCCCGTTCCACTGACCGTTGTGCTTCGCGCAGTCCTTGAAGACGAGCACGCGCGTCAGTTAACTCAGAGTAAATGTCGTTCACCTGCGCCTCGAGCCGATCAGGGGGAAGAGGAATGACGGTTGAATCGTCCAGCGGCGCTGCCATATCAACACCGAGGAAGCTCGCTGCCTCCCGCAGCTTCGCGGACAGCTCACTGAGGTCGATAAACGACAGGTACTGTTCCAACCGCGAAACATGCCGTAATTCGGTCGGCTGCAGTTCCCCAAATCGTCCAACCGCGTCCCAGAATCGGGTTACATCCTCACGGGGAAGGAAAAGGTTGACCTTGTACATCTTATCAGTGATGAACATCTGCCCCTCCTCGTTCGCTTCTCCGCGCACGCTCAATTACCTCGATCAACCGAGATAGCTCGCGTTCTTTCATGAAGATATATCCAAGAACTACCCCCATACCAAATGGGTACATCACAAATGATTCACGTATTACTTCTGCAATTCTACGATCAAACAACTTCTCGAGTGCAGCCAAGTCGAAGCTATCCATGCGCTCCAGTTCACCCGCGAGGCTGGTCCCCAACAGCCGACCCATCCCGTGCCACCCTTCGTTGTCCTCCACGATATGCCGCATCTCGTCCTGCGGAATGACAGGGCGAAAATCAGGGAGGATGTTGACAAGCTCAGGGAACGAGCGCCCGTAACTCTTGAGACGAAATGCCCAACTGAAGAGATCTTTTATCACGATGTACTTTAAAATCCGGCGTGCACTCATCGGACCATTCTGGTACTGCCGGATCAACTGTTGAAGATAGATTGCATCGAGCTCTGATTCGTACGGAAACGCTACCCGCTTATCTCCTACCTGGCGATGAACCGCGTCAAGTCGTTGGCGGTACTCTTCCCACGGCAGTTCACGAATCACTGCTTCCAAACCGGGCATCTCCAGCAAGCGGTGGTAATCGACATCCTCCCACGGGAGGGAAAACAGATGCTTCTTCACTTCATCCGCCGGGACACGGTGAAGCTGGGCGCGGATGACGATCTTAAGGCTTTCGACACGATAGCGGGCCAGCACATCTAGCAGGAGTGCCCGTTCGTATTCGTACAACGAATGGATCAAATCGGCAATGTCATCCAGAAACGCCTGGCGCAGGTGGTCGGATGGTCTCTCCCATACCTCACCGAGCGCTTCTGCGTAGCTCGACGTCTGCAGCCGTTGCACTATTACGTCGGGCTCAACACCGACAAGCTGATCCAAATCAGCATCATTCACCATCCGCGATAGCTTACCGCGGATCATAGCCAGGAGATAGGCCGACATCTCACTCCTTCGCCAACGCGAGCAGAGTGGACAGGTTAAGATTGGCGGTGTCGACCACTTGGATGTGCTGTTTTTGATACCGATCCCGAAGTGCAGCGATAAGCTCGTTGTGCTCCCTCTCCAACGCAGCCGCCCGCGCCTTGCCTTCTGTCTCTGCCTGTGCCCGCAACTCAGCCAACCGCGCGCGTGCGCGCGCCTCTGCCTGTGCTAACAGCTCATCGCGCTTCTCACTAGCGGCGGTTACAATTCGCTCTGCTTCCGCACGTGCGTCATTCTCGATTTTCTTCGCTTGATCTTCCGCAGCGAGGATTGCCTTTAAATAATCTTCTATCATTTTTTCTCTCTCCTAAATTCACACCCGCCTACTATAAAAGCAGGCGGGCTGATCAAGCAAACTAACCAATTACGCATCATACTCCTCCGCATCAATAAGGTCAAGAGATGGCAGCGCCCACCGTAAGACGGGAGACGGATGGGGCATTACGTGGTTACATCGGCGTAATGCCTCAAGAGAGTATGTTACCGATGGAAGTCATTGCCTCAGAATTTAGGTTACTCATCGCGCCCTCCAGGTTACGCAGGTTCTCCTCCGTTCGATGGCGTATCTTAACCGGATTAAGGCTCAGATATCAGATAAACGGCTTACAAGCATTCATAAAATCCCTCCGCTGGATACCCCACAGCTTGCTGCGGGGAGGAAAGCGGAGATTCGCCACCGACGAATCGGTTTGTTGTTTGTCCGGACTGCATGAAACCTGCGCCAGAGAGCGTCGGGCCCCCCGGTAGAGTAGGACTCCACCGGGCAAGCAAGACCCGACACCACAAGATGCCGTCGGGCATGAAGCCCGACGTTACGGGAAACAGCAGCTTCCGTAGCGTTCACCCCATGAAAGAAGGTTTCACGGGGCAAGCATTGTGTGCGACGTTGGTTTCCTGTGTCCGTGTGGCGACAGGGCGATACTTCAACCTTCACCATAAGGATCAACCCCGGTTAGACCTCTAATGCCCCGTAGCTTGCTGCGGGGTTATTTACTTGTTTCCTTCTTCACATCAGGTGAAGCAATCGCCTTTCTGGTAAGGGGCTTAGTCCGATCACAGTACTTCCGTACCTTAGTCCCTACTCTCGTTCCGTGCCAATGGCGGCGTGATGAGAAAGTTGTGTTCCCGAGTTTATCAGTGCCCAGCGCGGCGGTCGCCGGTAACCGCGAATCCAACGGCCGCAGTAATACCCAATACCGCGATCGCTCCCCACAGAATCACCGGTGTGTGCGCGAACGCGTCGAACAGGAACCCACCGATGAACGGGCCGGCCGACCACCCCATCGACTCGGCGAGCCCGAAGAATCCCATGTATCTGCCCGTCCGATCCGGCGGCGCCATATCAGCCACGGTGGTGGTCGCGCTCGGTGAGAACAGGACCTCGCCGGTGGTGATTACGACCATCAATACCAGAAGAAGCACGTAGGAGTGGACGAGCCCAACCGCAAAGTAGCCTCCGGCGAAGAACAGGCTGCCTGCGACTAACGCGCGCCGGATTCCAATCCGACGTGCGATCCGCACCGCTGGCCATTGGAACAGCACGACCACGATCCCGTTCAGGGTGTACAGGAACCCGAGCTGGACATCGCTGATTCCGATGATCGTAGTAACGAACACGGATAGCGTGCTCGCGAATTGCCCCATTACTAAAAACAGCGCCAGGCTGAACAGGCAGAACAGGAGAAATTTTGTGTCCTTACCGGCGGCGAGAACCTGGCGAAGCACGAATCGCTCTGTCTCCCGCACCCGCAGTGACTCGCTCGCGAACAGCAAGATCAATATCATCCCAATTCCAGTGGCGGCGGCAGTGAGGACGAACAGAAGCGAGTACGAGATCGCGATCAAGAACCCACCCAATGCCGGCCCGATTGCCCACCCCGCATTTCCCCCGATACGCAGCACCCCGAATGCCTCCACCCGTTTATCCGGCGGAACGATGTCGGCGACCATCGCACTCAGGGCCGGCTGGCTGACCGCACCAGCGAGCCGGACGAGGAGGAATGCGAGGGCAAGAATGAGATAGTCCGCCTTGACGTATACCAATCCGGCCATTCCAAGAAACAGCACGGACCTTATTCCAAGCGTGATTGCGATCAGCGGCTTGCGTCCGAGGCGATCCGTCAATTCCCCGCCAATGATGCGTCCGGCGGCGCTCACCCCAGCGGAGACGAGCATAATCGTTCCCACCACGCCCATTGACACACCGAGAACGCGGTAAAAGTACAAACTCACAAACGGCATCGCTGCCCCGAATCCGGCAGCAACGATCATCTGGACGAAAAACAGCGTCCATAACCGGCGATCGTAGACAGCGATTAGAGATCGTAACCGGGCAATCACTGTCTAACTCCCAAGCACGTGGAACAGTATTGCGAGCGCCGGGGCAAACGCGAGCGCCGGCAGCAAGTCACCCGCCTTCAAATCCCGTAGGTTGAGGAGTTTAAGCGCGAGGGCGATCAGGATAACCCCGCCGGCGGCGTCCAGTTCAGCAAGCGGCGGAGAGGCGGTGGTTATCGCGGTGCCAGCCCCGGTGGCGAAAAAATGGGCGACAAGGCTGATCCCCCCTTGGTAGACGAGAATCACCAGTGCGGAGAAGAACACCCCCGGCCCAAGCCCGGCCACGAGGATTACCGACGAGATTCCGTCCATCACCGCCTTGATCCCGAGGAGTTGCCAATCGCCGTACAGCCCGTCGCGCAGTGCACCGATCAGAGCAAGCGGGCCGACGCAAAACAGCAGGCTTGCGGTGACGAACCCTTGGGGAATGGTACCGTGGGCGAGCGCGGGGAATCGGCGTTCTATCACCTCTCCCAAGTTCATCAGGCGGTCTTCGATTGACAGGACAGTGCCGATCCCGCCGCCGATTATTAGGGACAGGAGCAAGACAAGTACGTTCTGTGTCTCCAGTGCGAGCTTCACCCCGAGAACGACGGTAACAAGTCCGATTGCTGCGGTGAAGAACCCGCTTACCCGGTCGGGAATCTTCCTCCCAAGGAGAAGGCCAATCGTGCTCCCAAGGATGACTGTGCCCACGTTTATCCACGTTCCGATCATGCGGTTATCCTATCCGCGGAACTGGTCCGGGACAACTCTGATTGCCGCAAGAAGTCTTGGGTCTTATACTCAAGCCGTGACTAAATCCCGGGATAGGCGGTGAAGCAAGATGACCAATGTAGACCGGATAACGGCCGTACTGCGTGAACATCTCCCCGAACTGCGGGACAAGTTTCATGTGGCTGGAATCGCGGTCTTCGGTTCATACGCCCGTGGGGATCAAGGGGACGCAAGCGACATCGATCTGCTAGTCGAGTTGAGCGCGCCACTCGGCTGGGAGTTTGTCGATCTACATCGCTATTTGGAGAAATTACTCGCGGTGCGGGTGGATCTGCTCACCGTTAATGCCGTAAAGCGAAAGCCGCTGTTGTGGCGGTCGATTCAGGAGGATCTAATCCGTGTCTAAACGTGATCCGAGGCTGTTCGTGGCGGAGATGATCGTGGCATGTGACAAGATAGGAAGATTTATATCAGGGCTGCAGGAAGCAGATTTCTATAACAATGAGCTTGTGCAGGATGCGGTGCTGCGCAATCTGGAAGTTATCGGGGAAGCGGCGCGGCAATCGTCGGACAACGTGCGCAACCGCTATCCGTATGTACCGTGGACGAGAGTAGCCTCGGACGTAACGTCGCACACAAGGTGCGACGCTACTTCCACTTCGCTATCGTCACTCTGCTACCACCGCTCTTTCGTAACGTCGGAGTTTATCTC
>WFSM01000052.1 GCA_015485945.1 Candidatus Bipolaricaulota bacterium
ACATTTTCACCGTCAACCTGTGCATCGATGGCGACCAAGCCGTGCTGCGCCTGATCACGAGTGCGCAAAGTTACGCGCGCGATGCTCTGCAACGCGCGTGCCTCCCGGTTACTGAGCGGGAAGTTGTGGTGATCGAGCTGCCCGAGCGCGCTGGTTTTTTGGAGAAGGTAACGGCGGCGCTGGCGCGGCAAAAGATCCAACTTAACGATCTGTACGCGACCGCGTCGGAGGGAACGCGCATGACCACGGTCGTATTTTCCTGTTCTCACAATGCCAAGGCGGCGTTGATGTTCCAGAAAAAGTAACGATCCCGGCGCTCAGTCCACAGTCAAAGTCTTACTTAAATTACGGGGAAAGTCGGGATCGATCCCGCGCGTCACGCTCATGTGGTAGCTGATTAGTTGAAGCGGGAGCACCGCAAGCAGCACTGTCACATCTTGGCCGGCGTTTGGGACGATGATGTAATCGGATACGTTCTTGCGCAGGAGCGCGTCCTCCGCGGCAACGGCAATCGCCCGCCCGCCGCGGCAAGTGACCTCGTTCACATGGTTTACCATCATCGTTGCATCCTCAGGCGCGGTTACGAACAACACCGGGTAGCCGTCGTGCACCGCGGACAATGGGCCGTGCTTGAATTCCGAGCTCAGCATCCCCTCGCAGTGGGCGTATGTGATCTCCTTCAGTTTGAGTGCGCCCTCCATCGCGACCCCCAACGTGAGCCCATACCCGAGGTAGTACATCTCCGGATGGGGGTTGAGCAACGCGGCAACCGCGCGTGCTGGCCCGTCCGTAGCGGCGATCGTCTCCGCGATCAGTCCCGGGACGTGGTTCCAATCGATCGCATCTCCGGTACGGCGCAGCCGGTCGGCGAGATACAGAAATAGCAATACCTGGTTGAGGAACGTCTTTGTCGCCGGCACCGAGATCTCGTATCCGCACGTAAGGGGAAGATAATGGTCGGAGGCGTGCATCAGCGCTGACCCAATCACGTTGAGAACCCCCAGAATGCGCGCGCCCGTGGGGCGGGATGCGTTCACAGCGTTGAGCACGTCTTTGGTCTCTCCGGACTGGCTGACAAACACGATCGCATCGTCCGGGGTGAGAGTACGAGCAATTGTCTCGTTGAATTGGGGCGCGAGCATCGCCACTGCTGGGATGCCAGCAATCCGGTTGAAATAGCCAGCTCCGATCAGACACGCGTGGTAGCTCGTCCCACAGCCGACAAAGTACACATGGCGGGCGGATTCGATGGCGTCGAGAAACGGGTCGACATGGGGAGACGCGGACAGGAGGTGAATCAGATCCGTGGCAACTTTTGGCTGTTCATGAATCTCTTTCAGCATAAAGTGGGGATAGCCTCCCTTTTCCGCCGCGTCCATTCCCTCGGTGAACGGCTCGGCGTTGCGAGCAACCGCTGTTCCATCCGCTACCCGCCGTATTTCCACCCGGTCCGGGTACAGCGTAACCATCTCCCCGTCGTAGATGCGGATGATGCGGTCGGTCAGCGGCAGAATCGACGGAAGGTCGGACGATACGCACGTGAACCCATCGCCGATTCCCACTACGAGTCCCGATCCCATCTTGATCGCGTGCATCACCCCCCGTTCGCCGGCGGCGGCGATGACGAACGCGTAGTCGCCGTTTAGGTCGTGCGCCGCGCCACGGATCGCCTCTGTCATCGCCAACCCCTGATCCACGTACCGTTCCACCGCGTGCACGCACGACTCGCCGTCGTTGGTCCCGCGTACGGTCATTCCCTGGGCAATGAATTCCGCGCGCAGCTCCACATTGTTCACGATGTTCCCGTTGTGGGCACCGACGAGGTCGCCATCGGAGTCGAAGTGGGGTTGCGCGTTGTCGTACGACGGTGCCCCAAACGTCGCCCAGCGCAGCTGTACAATTCCGCGTTCACCCGTCATCTCGTCCAGGTGAAGCTGGGCGTTGACGGCGTCGATCTTCCCCACGTCCTTGCGTAGGTCGATGCGCCCGGTTCGATCGATGGTGGCGGCACCGACCGAGTCGTATCCCCGGTAGGCGAGGCGACGCCCCGCATCGAGTAAAACGCCGCCCAGTTGCTGCTCAGTTGCCATGACGATTCCAAAGATCCCGCACATCTTCCATTCCCCCTTCCAATTCGTGCCCCCGATTGTACCGCGCCGGCGGATGATGGGAAAGGATCAGGTTGATCGCGTTCGGCAACCGGGTAGAATGGCACCATCGCGAAAAAAAGGAGCCGGAAATGCGGATTTTGGTTATCGGAGCGGGAATGATGGGGCGGGCGATCGCGTACGATATCCTTCGTCATCCCGAAGTGAACGAGGTTGTGATCGCTGATCGGGAACGGACGCGCGCGGAAGCGATTGTGGATTGGCTCAGAGACCGACGTGCGGTACCGATCCGCCTCGATGCAACCGCCCCCCGCGCCGTCCGCGAGACAATGGTCGGCTGTGCCGTGGCAGTGAGCGCGGTCCCATATTTCCTCAATTTGGGGCTTGCCCGCGCGGCGGTGGATGCCGGGGTGCACTTTTGCGACCTGGGCGGAAACCCGGGCATTGTCGATCAGGAGCTTGATCTCGACGGTGTCGCGAAAACGGCCGGGGTGACAGTGATTCCGGACTGCGGCCTCGCGCCCGGCCTAGTGAATGTCCTCACCGCGGCGGCGGTCACCCAACTCGGGGGTAGGGCGGATAGGGTGGAGATCCGCGTCGGTGGCCTGCCACAGCACCCGCGGCCCCCGCTTGGCTACCAGATCGTGTTTTCCCCGCACGGGCTGATCAACGAGTACATGGAGGCGGCGGTGATCCTGCGCGATGGGGAACCGACAACCGTTCCATCCCTGACCGAGGTCGAGGAAATATCGTTTCCACCGCCGTATGGGCGCCTGGAGGCGTTTCACACCGCGGGCGGCAGCTCCACCTTGCCACGTACCATGCGTGGGCGGGTACGGAACCTCGATTACAAAACGATTCGCTATCCCGGGCACGTGGACAAGATCAAGGCGATCGCCGATCTTGGGTTCTTCGATCTTGCTCCCGTGGCCGTCGCTGGTGCCGAGGTGGTGCCGCGAACGGTAGCGGTACAGCTGTTGCAGGAGAAATTGGCATTCGGCGAGCCTGACGTCGTGCTGCTGCGGGTGACCGCACGCACCGGTGACCGCGTGGTGCGCTACGAGATGATTGATCACTATGATGCTACAACCGGATTATCGGCGATGATGCGATCAACCGGGTTCCCGATCGCAGAGATCGCGTTCATGCTCGCGAATCAGGAGATCACCGCACGCGGTGCTATTCCTCAAGAGACGTGTGTCCCGGCTGATGAACTGCTATCCCGGCTAGTGACACGGGGGCTGCAAATTGAAAGGACGGAAACATGAACACACTAGTTATCGGGTTCGACATGGACGGGGTCATCATCGACTCTGACGATTTTACCCCGGAGGGGTGGATCGTGGAGGCGTTTATGAAGACGCTGCGCGATTTTGGGATTCCGGCCACTGAGGAAAACGCCAAGCGTTTATACATCTCCAATCTGCGCCGCGACGGGGACGAATTTTGTGCCCAGTTTGGGATTCCGGATATCGAGACCCTGTGGGCACAACGGGAACGTAATTACCTCAACGGGAAGCTGACGGCGATCGCATCCGGGCGCGTAGCCCCATTCCCGGACATCGATGTGTTGGAGTCATTGGCGCGGGAGTATCCATTAGGAATTGTGAGTAACTCCCCGCAGGAAATCGTCGATTTGGTGGTGAAAAAGTTCTCCCTCGATCGTCTGTTTCGCGTGTGGTTGGGGCGCGGACACCGCTGGGATGAGCTCGCGACCGCCAAACCCGCGCCGGACATGCTGCGGCGGATGCTGGCTGTAATTGGGGTCGACCGCGGCTACTTTATCGGGGATCAACAGGACGATGTCATCGCCGCCCGCGCTGCCGGGCTCGTTCCGATCCTGATCGATCGCAACGGCGAACAAGGTGATATCACCAGTTTAAATGAACTTCCCGAATTTATCGCTCACCACGAACGGGTGCAGCAGAAGTAACGGCGCAATCGGGGTGGTATAATAACGCCATGAAAACGATCGAAGAACAGCTTATTGCGCGTACGTTTCCGGGTTTGCCCACCGGAGCAGTAGTTCCGGATTACGGCGGTTACTCGATCGTCGCCGTCCCGGGCTTGATTCGTACGCTGTTTGGCAACCCGGTTGACCGCGCTGCCGCGGTGCACGCCGCGGTGCAGGACGCCGTCCCTGCCGGAATCGAGCGCGTCGTTCTTCTCGTTCTCGATGGAGTTGGGTATGATCATCTCACCCGATTTCTCGCCGCTCACCCCAATCTTAACCTGCACCGAGTGGTCGGGGCGGGGACGATGATTCCGGTGACATCGGTGTTTCCCGCGACGACTGCCGCTGCCCTCACAAGCTACAGCACCGGCCTGTCACCGCAGGAGCACGGGATGGTGGGGTACCGCTTGTACCTGCGGGAGACGGCAGCGATCACTAACATGCTGCATCTATCCGTATTGGGAAACGATGCCGGGGAGTCAGCGCTGCACGCCGGGCTCGACGCCAAGACGTTCCTCGGCGTGCCCACCATGTACGCGCAGTTGCGCCGCGCCGGAGTGGAACCACATATCCTGATCGGCAAATACATCGCCGGCAGCGGGCTGTCGTCGATCATCTACGATAACCAAGAGCAGGTCCATCCGGTGGTGAATTTCTCCGACATGCTCGTCATGGCGCGGCGGATCCTGAACCGCTCGCAGGGACCCACATTCCTCAGCCTGTACTGGGGGGCGACGGATGCTATCGCCCACACCTACGGGCCGTGGACGGAGGAGGTGGAAGCGGAGCTGTACGCGATTGACGCTGCGATCGGTCGCGAGCTCATGGGACGAGTGGCGGACACTCTGTTGATCATCTGCGCCGATCATGGGTTCATTCCGATGCACAAATCCGATTATCACGATATTTTCCACATCCCTGAGCTTGAGCACGGACTGCTGTTCCCTCCGCTTGGTGAGCCACGCGCATCGTACCTTTATCTGCGTGAGGGAAGCCGAAAGCGTGTATTGGCCGCGATCTCCGCCCATTTGACCGACGGGTTGACAGCGATTGACGCGGAGAGCGCGCTCGCGAGCGGGCTGTTTGGGGACGGTCCGGCGAAGGAAGCCGTACGCGATCGCATCGGGGACATCATCGTGGCTGCTACCGGGCCGGGCGCGCTTCTCCATCCGTATAAGGACGCGGTGCGGCTAAAAGGGATGCACGGCGGGCTCACACGCGATGAGATGCTCGTGCCGTTGATCGTTTCCCCGCTTTAAAGGAGGTTGACATGATTATCACTGGCAGCAGCGCTGATGTGTCTCCGCTCGATTTGCACGATGGAAAGACGGTGTTCCACGTGAAAAAGCGAGTTCTGATTGGACCGGCGCACGGGGCACCACACTACGTGATGCGACTATTCACTTTGGGGACGGGCGGAGCGACTCCATATCACTCCCATCCGTGGGAGCATGAGACATTCATCGTACGCGGTAAATGCACAATCCGATCGGAAGACAGGGAGTTCGCCCTCGCGGCCGGGGATTTCGCCTATGTGCCGGCCGGCGACCCGCATCAATTCATCAACGCTGGGGATGATAACCTCGAGTTCATCTGTGTCGTTCCTACGGAGGGCGAACCCACGCGGTGAAGGGCCGGGTTCTCGTTTTGATGAGCGGCGGGGTCGACAGCACCGTCGCCGCGTTACTTCTCAAACAAGGCGGATACGACGTTGCGGGACTGACATTTTGGCTGTGGTCGTTCCCCGGTGCTCCCGACTATCACGGTAAGACCAAATGTTGCTCGCTTGACGCCGCCGCGCTCGCCGCCCATGAACTCGGGATCCCCCATCGCACGATCGATGAAAGTACCGCGTTTTACGCCGCGGTGGTGCGCGATTTTATTGCCCGCTATCGCCGCGGCGAGACCCCCAACCCGTGCGGGCGGTGCAACCGGAATCTCCGGTTTCCGCTCGCGTTCAAGTACGCTGACGCCCACGGGTTCGACTACGTCGCCACCGGGCACCACGTGCGGATCGTCCGCGGGGATGAGGGATTGGAACTCCATCGTGGTATCGAACTTAGCAAGGATCAATCGTATTTTCTGTACGGATTAAGTTCCCGCGACCTCGAGCGGCTACTGTTTCCGGTCGGGGGAATGCGTAAGGACGAGGTGTTCGCACTCGCACGGGAGCACGGCCTGCACGCCGCTCGGCTCCCCGAGAGCCAGGATCTGTGCTTCGCCGTTGGCGGAAAGTTCGATTTCCTGTTTTCACCCGATGATCTCGCTCCCGGTCCGATCGTCGACCGTCGCGGCCGCGTGCTCGGGAAGCATCGCGGCTTGCCGCGGTACACGATCGGACAACGACGTGGGCTCGGGATCACCGCGCCGGAGCCGCTCTACGTCATTGGGATCGACGCGGCCAAGAACGCCGTGATTGTGGGCACGCGAGATGAGCTCTACGCCGATGGACTTGTGGCGGACGAAGTAAATTTCGTCTCGGGAAGGCCGCCAAACGATGGGGCACGGTTGTCCGCTAAGATCCGCTACCGCTCCCCGGCGGCAGCGTGTACGTTTCATCCGCTCGCTAACGATCGGTTTGCCCTTCGCTTCGATACGCACCAGCGCGCGATC
>WFSM01000053.1 GCA_015485945.1 Candidatus Bipolaricaulota bacterium
AAACGGGCGATATGTGCCACCGAAGTGTGCGGTAACAGCTCCAGTCTGAAATAAGTCCCACGAGCCTGTCTGCACCAATGATCCACCGATGTCTGCTGCGAAATGCTCCGCCGGTGAGATGGTGACCGCGTTCGCGATCGATACCTCATCGGCAAACGACACCGTGGTGGCGGCAAGCACGCCTCCAACCGCGATAATCAGGATCCACATCATCATTAATGTTCGTGTTCTCCGAAATTGCATAATACCCCGACCTCCTTCAACCACTATGATGCCCCGAGTTTATCGCTCACATTCACCGCGAACAAACATGCGGCTGTATGTACCATTTCGGGTTACTGCGAATGTCCCTGTTTATGTGCCGAAGATGCGGTCACCGGCGTCTCCTAATCCAGGGAGAATGTAACCGTGGTCGTTTAGCTGGCGGTCGAGAGCAGCGGTGTAGATAGGAACATCGGGGTGGGCGGTGGATAACGCTTTCACGCCTTCCGGAGCGGCAACCAGGCACAGAAATTGGATGTGATTCGCTTTCTCCCGTTTTACGATATTTACCGCGGTGATTGCGCTGCCGCCGGTGGCGAGCATCGGATCGACGAGGATCACCCGTGCCCGCGGGAGCTCGGGTGGAAGCTTGGTGTAGTACTCCACTGGCTGCAGGGTGTGCGGATCGCGGTAGATTCCGATGTGTCCCACCTTGGCGGTGGGGATCAGATCGAGCACCCCGGTGAGCATTCCGGTGCCAGCACGCAGGATCGGGACGAGGACGACCGGCGTGGCGAGCACCTTGCCCGTTGTGCGTTCAAGTGGCGTTTCTACCTCCACCTCGCGCAGTGGATAGTCACGGGTGATCTCATACACCATGAGTGCAGTCAGTTCGGCGAGCATGAGGCGAAAATTATGATTGTTTGTGGCTTTATCCCGCAGGCGGGTGAGTTTGTTTTGGATCAACGGATGATCGAGAATTTGCAAATTGTTCACTTTTACTCCCCTTTTTGTCTTAAGTAACGATCGATCGCCGCCGCGGCGCGCTTGCCGGCTCCCATTGCCTCAACCACGGTCGATGGGCAGGTAACGATGTCGCCGCCCGCGAATATGCCGGGTCGACTCGTTTCCCCGGTTTCAGGATCGGCGTTGATGCACCCGTGTCGGTTGAGCTCTAATCCATAAGTTGATCGGGTGACAAGCGGGTGAGGATCGTTGCCGATCGCCACAATAGCAGTGTCCGCTGAAATTGTGAACTCCGATCCTGGTATCGGCACCGGTCGCCGTCGTCCGGAGGCATCAGGCGCACCCAGTTTCATGCGTACGCATTCCATCCTGGTGAGGTGGTCGTCCACGGCGGTGAACCGAATTGGCGCGGTGAGAAATTGAAACTGCACACCCTCATCAGTGGTGCATGCAATCTCCTTTCCGCTCGCGGGCAGCTCAGCCGCCGTGCGGCGATAGAGGATGATCGATTCCTCGGCACCGAGACGCAGGGCGGTGCGAGCGGCGTCCATCGCCACGTTGCCGCCACCGATCGTGATGACGCGCTTTCCGACGTGCGGGGGATCGGTGTAGTCGGGAAACTCCGGCAACCCGACAAGGTTGGTATGAAGGAGAAAGTTATCGGCGGTGTACACGTCGGGTAGATCCTCCCCCGGAATTCCGAGTTGCCGTGGCAGGCTCGCCCCCGCCCCGATGAACACCGCATCGTAATCGGTGGCCAGCAGTTCGTCGAGCGTATAGTCACGGCCGACGAAGCGCCCAAGCTCGAACTGCACTCCCATCCGGTGCAGGACGCCGATCTCGCGGGTCACTATGTCTTTGGGAAGCCGGAATGCCGGAATCCCATACATTAATACGCCGCCCGCCACCGGCAGCCGCTCGAAGATAGTCACGGCGTGTCCGCGCTTGCGCAGTTCGCCGGCCACGGTCAACCCTGCCGGACCGGACCCGATCACCGCCACGCGACGCCCGGTTGGCGGTCCCACCGGTGGACAACACGGACCGTGAGCGATATCCCAATCGGCCACGAACCGCTCCAACCGTCCGATCGCCACCGGTTCGAACCGCTTTCCCATCACACACGCACCCTCGCACTGATCCTCGTGCGGACACACGCGGCCACACACCGCTGGCAGGTAACTCGCTTCCTCGATTACCGCGATCGCATCGGCAAAGCGGCGCTCTTTGACACGGGCGATGAATCCGGGAATGTTGATGTGTACCGGACATCCTTCGACACAGGTTGGGTGAGCGCACTGCAGGCACCGTTCCGCCTCAGCGATCGCCTCCTGTTCGGCATATCCGGGAGAAACCTCGGTGAAATTATGTATCCGTGTGTGTGGATCCTGCATCCGCACCGGCGTCTGATGTTGTCGTATCATATCTCTCCTTTTCCCGTGCCGTAATGGTTGGCTCGTATTCCCGACGCGGTAAAAATAGCGCTTCCGGTGGGCATCTGCAACCGGTGCCGCCGAATGAGTACATTTTACCCGCTTGACAACCGGGGAGTTACAAGCTAAAGTCCAAGCCGATCGGCAGTCGTTCTAATTTACGCACCACGCAGTTGATGCCGGTTTAGAACGTTCTGCCCCAATTGAATGTTGCAACAAGGGGGTGAAGCAGCATGGCAGAGCGTGAAACCGGCACCGTCAAGTGGTTTAATGCCACGAAGGGATATGGGTTCATCACGCGTGATCAAGGCGGCGACGTCTTTGTGCACTACAGTGCCATCCGCGGCGAGGGCTATCGGTCGCTCGAGGAAGGACAGCATGTAGAGTTTACGGTCACGCAGGGCGATAAAGGCCCACAGGCTCAGGACGTAGCAGTAGTTAACTAGCAACGAATAATTCCGTCCGTACAAGCGTTCTCGTGTGCGGGCGGAATTTTTATTGCTATAATTGACGGAAACTGTTGATTGGGATGGTAAAATGGGGCTTAGATGTGGGTTGATCGGACTACCGCAGTCCGGGAAGACGACGATATTTAATGCGATCACCGCTGCAGGCGCGGGTAGCTACACTGGCGCTGAGATGAACCGCGCAGTGGTCAACGTTCCCGATCCTCGGATTGATGCCCTTGTCGGACTCTATCATCCCCCGAAGGTAGTGCCGGCAACGCTTGAAATCGTCGACATTCCCGGTTTATCAGCGGGGTCCACCGCTGGCGACGGCCGCGGCACCCGCCTGCTCGGCCACCTTAAGGATGCAACCGCTCTCCTTCATGTCGTGCGCTGCTTTGCCGATCCCAACGTGCCGTTTGTGCACTCCACGATCGATCCCCGCCGTGACGTGGAAACGATCGACCTCGAGATGATGGTCGCCGACAGCCGTACGTTGGAGAACAAGGTCAATCGGCTCGAGAAACACGCGCGGACTGGGGACAAGGATGCCGCACGTGAGATCGCCACGTGCCACAAGGTGTTGGCCGCGCTCAACGATGGTGTGCCGGCACGGCGCCAGGGACTGACCGATCAGGAGCTGAAGGACGTGTTCGACTGTAACCTCGTTTCCCTCAAGCCGGTGCTGTACGTGGCCAATATCAGCGCCCCTGACGACGCGGATAACGAATATGTGGCCGCCCTGCGCACGATCGCTGCTACGGAGAATGCGGAGATGATCACGATATCCGGTGTGGATGAGGCGGAAATTGCCGAGCTTGACCCCGATGAGAGAGCGGAGTTTCTCGCCGCGCTCGGACTGGCAGCGCCGGCGATTGAACGCTTGATCCGCGCTGCCTACCGCACTCTTGGCCTCGTGAGTTTTTTCACCGCCGGGCCGAAAGAGGTGCACGTGTGGACAGCACGCCGCGGCGACACCGCACCGGTCGCTGCCGGGAAGATCCACACCGACATGGAGAAGGGGTTCATCCGGATGGAGGTCATCCGCTACGACGACCTAATCGAACTCGGAAGCGAGGACGCCGCCGTCAAAGCGGGCAAGCGGCGGATCGTGGGCAAGGATTATCTGATTCAGGACGGCGATGTCGTTGTCGTCCGATTTAGCCCGCGCCACTGATCAGCGTGTACCTACCGCCTCCTGGCGGGCGGCGACAATCTCCTCAGCGATCGCGTACGGTACCGCCTCGTAGCGTTCAAACTGCATCGTGAAGTTCCCGCGCCCGCTCGTAATGTTCCGCAGTTCGGAAGCGTACCCAAACATCTCGGCGAGTGGCACGCGCGCGCGCAATACGGCGGCGTTCCCTTTCCGATCCAGTGATACGATCTTTCCCCGCTTGCTCGCCAGACTTCCGGTTACCGCGCCGGTATAGTCCTCCGGAGCCACGACTTCCACGCTCATCATTGGCTCGAGTAGCGCCAACCCCGCTTGGTTACACGCCGCGCGGAACCCCATCATCCCGCAAGTGCGGAACGCCTGTTCCGATGAGTCAACTTCGTGCATCGAGCCGTCGTACACCGTCACCACGATGTCGACCATCGGGAACCCGGCGTACGACCCCTTGGCCATCGCGTCGAGGATTCCGCGTTCCGTTGCGCGCAGGTACTCGCGGGTGATCTTCCCGCCGGTGATCCGATCCTCAAACTGGAACCCGCCCCCGGGCTTATTGGGAGCGATATGAAACACGATATGGGCGTACTGACCACGGCCGCCCGTCTGCTTGACGTGGCGGTATTCGTAATCAACCGCGCTCAGGATCGTCTCGCGATAGGCGACCTGTGGCCGCCCGGACTTCACCCCGACGTTGAATTCACGGCGCAGCCGATCGAGGATGATCTCGAGATGAAGCTCGCCCATCCCAGAGATCACGACCTCACCGGTTTCGTCGTTGGAGCGCACGGTGAACGTGGGATCCTCCTCGGCGAGGCGTTGAAGGGCGTGGGACAGCTTATCGCGATCAGCGCGCGTCTCTGGTGCCACCGCCACTCCGATTACCGGGGACGGGAACTCGATCGATTCGAGGACGATCGGGCGGTCGGAACTGCACACCGTGTCCCCGGTGCGGGTGTCAGCAAGGCCCACCACCGCTCCCACGTCGCCGGCATGAAGTGTCTCCACCGGCTGACGGTGATTGGCGTGCATCTCGAACAGCCGCCCGACCCGCTGTGATTTCCCGCGCGTGGAATTCAGCACCGTGTCGCCGACATGCAGGACTCCCGAGTAGACGCGGACGTAAGTGAGCTTTCCCATATGCTTGTCCGCCTGCACCTTGAACGCGAGCGCGGCGAGGGGCGAGTTATCGTTCGGATAACGCACGATCTCGTCGTTTTCTTCGCGGTGCGCTCCGATCACCGGGGGGAGGTCGACCGGCGACGGAAGGTAATCGACGATCGCATCGAGCAGCCGCCGTACGCCCTTATTCTTGAACGCCGCGCCGCACAGGACCGGGATGAACCGCCCTGCGATCGTCGCCGCCCGGATCGCCGCCACGAGCTCATCGCGTCCGGGCAATTCATCGTTCAAGAACTTCTCCATCAGCGAATCGTCGAGTTCGCTCGCCCGCTCGATCATCAGCGCCCGCGCCGCGTGGGCCGCGTCCACCATGTCAGCCGGAATCTCCTCTTCGCGGATCACGGCGCCGCCGGGAACGTCGTCATAATAGATTGCCTTCATATCGACGAGGTCGATCACGCCCTGGAAATCGGCCTCGGCACCGATCGGGATCACGACTGGCACGGCGTTTGCGCCGAGCTGGTTGCGGATCTCCTCCACCACCCGCGCGAAGTCGGCACCGGTGCGGTCCATCTTATTGATGAACGCGATCCGCGGCACGCGGTAGTGTTCCGCCTGACGCCACACCGTCTCCGATTGCGGCTCGACGCCGCCGACGGCGCAAAACAGCGCCACCGCACCATCGAGGACGCGCAGACTCCGCTCGACTTCAGCGGTGAAGTCGACATGTCCCGGGGTGTCAATAATGTTGATGCGATGACCGCGCCAATACGTGGTTGTCGCCGCTGAGGTGATCGTTATCCCCCGCTCCCGCTCCTGTTTCATCCAATCCATCGTCGCGGCACCGTCGTGCACCTCGCCAATTTTGTGCACCTTACCGGTGAAATAGAGGATGCGTTCGGTCACCGTCGTTTTCCCGGCGTCGATGTGCGCCATCAGGCCGATATTTCGCAATTTGGTCACGTCTATTTTCCGTTGCATGTTTCCTCCAGCGTTTGCTCATCCGACAAGAAAACGGCCGGCCTGACATCAGGCACGACCGTGGTAACAACAACCGATTTACATTATAACTGGACTACAAAATAAATCAATCAGCCAGTAAGTTATACCGCACGTTGAATAATGGGAGATACACCGGTGCGAATATGCCAGCAGTGACGGTTGCCAGGGATGTTAACCCGCTTCCTCGCTGGATGGGGTAGCACTTGACATGTTGGGCGAATGGGCGTACACTTATCATGTAAGTGGTTGTTAACTTACTAAGGAGCTAAGTATGGCGCGAAAACCGACTGCTGAGAGACAGCAAGAGATCGAGCAAGCGGTGCTGGACATAATTGCCGCAGAAGGCATACAAGGCATCACCATGGCCCGCATTGCAGCACGTGTAGGCGTTTCCGAAGCGGCGCTATACCGACACTTTCGCGGAAAACTTGATATAATGTACGCTACAATCGCTGCTGTTTTTGACCAGGTTATGGACACCATCGTACAAGCAGCAGGTAATGGGCGCGCTACCGTGCAGCTGCACCGTGTGTTCATCGCTCACCTGCAATTCATCGAACAGCATCCCGGCGTGGCGCGTATACTGTTCTCCGACGAGATCCACTTTAATGCTCAGGAACTCCGACGGGAACTTGATGCCCGTGTGGAACGGCTCCTCAAGTTCATCACCGATCTGCTTGCATCAGGATTAGAGCGGGGCGAATTATCCGCGGACCTCGATGTAGATGCGGCAGCTGCACTCTATTTAGGACTGATCCAAACGCAGCTCCTACTGTGGTCAGTAAGCGGAAAGAGAGGCCGATTAACAGCGGGAGGCGAGCGGCTGTGGGCGCTCTATATTCACGCCATCACGTGAAGTTTTTTTCACGAGCGAGGTTAGTTTTCAATAACAAACAAATTGGTGTTGAAATGGAGAAAATATGGATAGACTGACGAACTGGGTACTTCGGTGGCCGAAAATAACGCTGATTCTGATCTTGTTGATTACGATTGCTTTCGCTGCCGGTATTCCGCGATTGCAGATCGATAACTCGGTTGACTCGATGCTCCCTGCCAATCACCCCGCCCGGCTTCTTTACGATAAAGTGGATAAGACGTTCGGCGGGACAGACATCATCGTTGTTGCGTTGAAAAGCAGTGATGTGTTCAGCGTCGCCACCCTCAACCAGGTAATTGCTCTCACCGACAAATTCGAGGCCGTTCCCGGTGTGGACAAAGTGGTGAGCTTGTCAACGGTGAAGAGGATGCAGGGACACGGTGGCGATCTGATCGTACGCGATTTGATGCCTACCGTACCGAAAGATGCGCAGAAGCGCGCCGAGCTGCGCAATTATGTGATGGGGAACGCACTCTACGTCGACAACGTTGTCTCCAGCGACGGCCGCTATGCGGGGTTCATCATTGAGCTTACGCCGGATGCTGACGACAGCCAAGTCTACAGCGCGATCCGTGCTATAACCACTGCACAACCGAATGCATCCGACCTCTACATCGCTGGTGGACCGGCGGTGAACGCTGAGATGTCGATCGCGATGAAGGCGGACCTCGTTCGGCTAGTTCCGTTCGTAGTGCTCGTGCTTGCAGTAATCCTGTACTTGTCCTTGCGTACCCTCCAGGGAGTGTTCCTTCCGCTCACAGTTGTATTGATTAGCACGATCTGGGCGGTCGGGCTGATGGCGTGGACCAGAACGACAATGGCGATGATCAGCACCACACTTCCGGTGATGTTAATTGCGATCGGGGTGGCGGACGCGATTCACATCCTCACTGACTACTACGCCGGTATCGGGGCGGGCAAGGAGAAACGGGACGCGATCCGCTTGGTGATGCGACACATTGGGCTTGCTGTCGTGTTGACAAGTATCACCACGTTGGTCGGTTTTTTGTCACTGGGGACCTCGCCGGTGCGCCAGGTGATGCAGTTCGGACTGTTTGTTGGGTTCGGCGTAATGGCTGCATTAGCGATTACTCTAACCTTAATTCCGGCCGTGCTCGAGTTGACCAAAACGCCAA
>WFSM01000054.1 GCA_015485945.1 Candidatus Bipolaricaulota bacterium
CGTTGACCACAGCGGGGATTACGACGGTCGTCGGCGTGCTCGGGACCGACAGCGTCACCCGGCATCCGGATACCCTTCTCGCCAAGGTGCAATCCCTCCGTTCCGATGGATTGAGTGCGTACATGTACACCGGCGCGTACCACCTCCCGTCCCCCACAATCACCGACAGCGTGATGCGCGACATTGCGCTGATCGATGAAATAATCGGGGTAAAGATCGCGATTTCCGACCATCGCAGCTCGCAGCCTACCGTCTCCGAGCTTGCCCGCCTTGCCTCCGAAGCACGGATCGGCGGGATGCTCGGCAATAAACCGGGGCTAGTACACACACACGTCGGCGCTGGAAAGGCCGGGCTTGCCCCGATCATCGAAGTATGCGAACGTACGGAGATCCCGATCTCTCAGTTTCTTCCTACGCATGTGGCACGTACTGCGGCGCTTCTCGATCAGGGAATTGAGTTCGTCCGTGCCGGCGGAGCAATTGATATCACCGCCCCCAGCGATCCGACAACAGCGGTGACGATTATCAAGAAGCTCCGCGAAAGCGGAGTCGATTTGAGCAAGGTCACATTCAGCTCGGACGGGAATGGAAGTAAGCCCCGATTTGACGCCCAGGGGCGACTCATCGGAATGGACACCGGTGCGGTGTCAACCCTCCTCGCTGTCGTGCAGGAGTTAGTGCGGTCGAAAACGCTTGCCCTACCGCAGGCCATCAGCCTCGTCACTGCCAACCCTGCGGCGCGGTTGGGGCTCAGCGAACGGAAGGGATGCATTGTTCCGGGAGCTGATGCCGACATCCTCGTGCTGAATCAGGATCTCAGCATCGATAAGGTATTCGCCCGCGGTCGATTGGTGGTCGACGACGGCGAGCCGGTGATCAAAGGCGCGTTTGAATGAGCAAAACGATCGGGATCCTCGGCGGGATGGGGCCGCTGGCCACTGTGGAGCTGTTCCGCCGCATCATCGCGCTCACTCCGGCAAACCGGGATCAGGATCACCTCCATATTCTAATTGACAACAACCCGCGAATTCCGGATCGCACTGCGGCGATAATCGGCAACGGTGAAAGCCCTGTCCCCATGCTGATCGATACTGCTCGCAATCTGCAACGGGCGGGGGCGGACCTGATCGTGATGCCGTGTAATACCGCTCATTTTTATCTTCCGCAACTGCAACCGGCGCTAAAAATCCCAATCATCGACATGGTCGGTGAGACAGTGCGGACGATCCGGGAAGAGGTGGTTGTTCTCCTCGCTACCGACGGAACATGGACGGCACGGGTGTACGACCACGCGTGTGCTGCGCACGGGATCACTCTGCTACAGCCGAAGGCCTTCGACCAACAACGGCTGATGCGTGCAATCTACGGGATCAAGTCCGGCACGGCGCCGGCTGTGTTTCAAACGGATCTTGCCGGCATCATTGCCACGACCAGCGCCAATGGGGCACAGGCTGCGATTATCGGTTGCACGGAATTGTCCCTGATTCCGCTTTCATCCCCGCTCCCGATTCCGGTATACGACGCCCTTACCGTGCTCGCTCGTGCCGCGGTGGCACAAGCGCGTGATTCGTCATAGCCTGTCTTTGTCTCGTATCGCCGCCAGTACCCGCTCCGGAGTGAACGGGGTATGCCGCAGTCTTACCCCGACCGCGTCGTAGATTGCGTTGGCGATCGTGGGGATCGGCGCGTTTATCCCAATTTCTCCCACTGATTTTGCTCCCAGTGGACCGGTCGGCTCGTAGGAATCGACCAGAATTACTTCGATCGGCGGAATGTCGAGCGCTCCGAGGATTTTATAGTCGAATAGGTTGGGATTGCGTACTCCGCCGTGAGGGCTGAGCAGCATCTCCTCGGTGAGGGCATATCCGATTCCGTTGGCGAGCGCCCCCTCCACCTGTCCCTGCGCAAGTTTTGGGTTGATCGGAGTGCCGCAATCGACGGCGGCCACATAGTTGACAACCTTGACGAATCCGGTGTCAGTATCGACCGCTACCTCAGCGAAGCTGGCCATAAACGGAGGCGGAGACTCATCGGGTACAAACGACGCCGTCGCTCCAATCTGGAACTGGTCTGCCTGATAAAGCGCATAGTGACAGACTTCGGAGAGGGATGTGCTCTTGCCGCTCGGGGCGGACACATGCTCATCGGCGAGGACGAGGCCGTCAGGAGCGGTACCCATAATTTGTGCTGCTACCTTGATGATCTGGGCCTTTACTTCATCCGCCGCCCGTTTTACCGCCATCCCGGACACGTAAGTGGTGGACGACGCGTATGCACCGACGTCGAACGGGGTCATGTCGGTGTCGGACGAGTAGACGATGATCTTCTCCAGCGGGACCCCGAGGGCCTCGGCCGCTATCTGGCCCAGGATCGTGTCCGAACCGGTCCCGAGATCGGTCGCACCGATGAGGAGATTGAATGATCCGTCTTCATTCATCTTGATTGTCGCTGCACCCATATCGATGCGGGCGATCCCCGAACCCTGCATGTGCACCGACATCCCGAGGCCGTGCACCCAAGAACCGTCGCGAATTCGCTTCCCATGCCGAGCGTTCCAGTCAATGCGCTCCATTCCGATATCGATGCACTTGTCCAACGCGCAGCTGCGGATCACCTGTTCCACCCCTTCCCGGCCCTCACCAAGCTTTACGAAGATTGGAGAGGTCTCACCGGTGCGGATGTGGTTCTTGCGGCGCAACTCAACCGGATCGATTCCCAGTTTTTCCGCAAGCGCGTCCATCGCCGTTTCGAGCGCGAAGTACCCCTGCGTCGCCCCGTACCCGCGGTACGCACCGGCAACAGGAAGGTTCGTGTACACCGCCTTGCCGTAGAAATGAACGTCTTCCGCCTTGTTGTACAGCGGCAGGGTCTTCGACCCCACGTTGGATAGCACGGTGAGCCCGTGCGATCCGTACGCGCCGGTGTTGGAGATCGCTTCCATTTCCATCGCCCGCAGGGTGCCGTCTGACTTTGCCCCCAGTTTGACGCGGATGCGCATCGGGTGACGAGTGCGCGCGGAAATAAACTCCTCGGGCCGGGTGAGTTCGATTAACGCGGGACGGCGCGTGCGCAACGTTACAATCGCAGCGATATCTTCGAGCAGGATTTCCTGCTTTGTCCCAAATCCGCCGCCGATCCGTGGCTTGATCACGCGGATATTGCGCACGGGATAGTCAAGGGCGTAGGCCACGATTCGTCGCACATGGAACGGAACCTGGGTCGAGGTGCGCAGCACCAATCTGTCGTCTTCGTCCAAGTAGCTCAACACCACGTGCGGCTCGATCGGGGTATGTTGTGCGTACTGAAGCTCGCAGGTCGTCTCCACCGTAACGTCTGATTTTGTGAATCCCTGTGTCACATTGCCAACATCGATATCGACGTCGGCGACGATGTTGTGTTTCGGATCGTAGATCCCGGTAGCGTCATCCTCATCATGGATCACGGGCGCGTCAGGCGCGAGGGCGGCATCGATTGACAGGGCCGCGGGGATCTCCTCGTATTTCACCTCGATCACCTTTAGCGCCGCTTCCGCGATCTCCCGTGTCTCGGCCGCTACCGCCGCCACGCGATCCCCGACGAACCGCACTTTGGTGTCGAACATCCGCGTGTCGTACGGGGACGGTTCGGGATAACCCTGTCCGGCGGTGGTGAACCGCCGCTGCGGGGTGTTTTTGTAGGTGAGAACAAGCGCGACTCCCGGAAGCGCTTCCGCCCGCGCGGTGTTGATATCAACGATGCGAGCGTGCGCATATGGACTACGTAGGATCTTGACGTATAGGGTATTCGGCAGGTCGATGTCGGCGACGAATTTGGGCTTACCGGTGACAAGCGGTATGCCGTCAACCTTTCTCAGATTGTGCCGGACGACGGTAAACCCCTCCACGCTACGAGTCCGCTCTTTGACTGGTGGTTGTCCGTGGTTAGGCATCGTTTCCTCCATTCATCCGCGTCAGCGCGAGCTTGACCGCTTCAACCTGTTTGACGTAACCGGTGCACCGACACAGGTTGCCCGACAGCCCTTCCTTGATTTCTTCTTCGCTGGGACGGGGATTACGGTTGAGAAGGTCAGTTGCCGCGATCAGCATCCCCGGGGTGCAGTAGCCGCACTGCACCGCGCCAGTGTCGAGAAACGCTTCCTGGAGCGGCGCCAGCGTCCCATCATCAGCCAGGCCTTCCACGGTGATGACCGTGTGGCCGTCGACCTTCGCTGCTAGGACGAGGCACGAGTTAACCGCGCGGCCGTCAAGGAGAACGGCACACGCCCCGCAGTCGCCGGCTTCGCATCCCTTTTTCACACCCTTGTATCCAGTGCGCCGCAGGAGTTCGAGCAGGGTTTCCCCGGGAGCGATCGTGAACTCGCGCCGGACACCGTTTACGGTCAGTTCGATGTTCATACGCCCGCCTCCAACTTATCCTTGATCTGGCCCAACGCCCGCTGTACCCCAACTTCCACCAGGTTACGACGATAGGCCGCGCTCGCTCGCATGTCGTCGCTAATATCCGCTTCATCTCGCGCTGTCCGCGCGGCGCTGGCAATTATTTCCGCAGTGAGGGCCCCACTTTTTGTCAATACCTCGCCGGCATGCGGGAGGAGATAACCACGTTGCGGTGCGCCTCCGACGGCGATCCGTGCCGCGGTGCACCGGCCCGCGGTGATTTGCACCAATGCAGCACAGTTCAGAACCGCGATGTCAAATGCGGTGCGGCTGAATTTGATGAACGCCGCCGCCGTTCCGGGGGGAAATGCCGGCAGGCGAACCGCGGTGAGAATGATCCGCTGTCTAAACATGGATTCCGCATAGAATTGTGCGATCGGAACGGTGTGTTCGGTCCCGTCGTAGTAGCTAACACGAGCGCCGAGCACGAGGAATAACGGGATCACGTCCGACCACGGATGTGCGCTTATCAGCGTCCCTCCAATTGTCGCCAGGTTGCGTTGCAGCGGCGAGGCAAGGTGGTGGAGCATGGTGGTTACAACGCCGCCGAGATAGTCGGCAATCAGCGGTGACTCAATCAGCGCGGTCATTGTCGTCGTGGCACCGATTACGATTCCCTCGGCGTCGGAATTAATTCCAGACAGCGGAATCCCGCTGATATCAACCAGCTTTGTCGTATCGCCCGGAAACAGCACGACATCGATGCCACCCGCCACGATGCGGGCGTTTACCGACTCTAACTCATGCAGTGCAGCTGCGAGGTCCGTCGGCCGGACGAACTCAGAAACTTTAGGTAACGACACGTTTCCTCCTTTTTATCAGTGTACCCACGTGCCGGAAGGAGGACAAGGAACGAACGGAACAAAGATGATACACGCGGGCCCGGACAGATGTGGTTGCTCTCCCCGGGCCCGATTGATTTTGATTAACCCTTCTTCTCTTCGCGGTCCAGGTACTGCAGGATCGCGTCGACGACTAAGTAGTTGATTGACCGATCACGCTTCTCGCTCAAGCGAATCAGTCGCTCAACTGGCTTCTGCTCCATCTTTTTCTGTGGAATGTAGATGGACAGCTTGTCAAGGATCTGCTTTTTAGGCATGTGGTTCACCTCCTCATCAACGAAGTTGTTCCTTCGTTTTCTCATTTATTCCTCAGTAAATGGGTGTTACGTTA
>WFSM01000055.1 GCA_015485945.1 Candidatus Bipolaricaulota bacterium
ATGGCGAGGACTTCCGCTGGGAGGGCGGGAAAGTGATATTCGTTACCGTCGTGGATCACGATCCCGTTCTCGAAGTCGATCTTGACAGTATCTTCCTTCTCGATTTCATCGTTCCCTTCCGTTCTATCACGGGAGGACCGTTGTTGATCGCGGTTTGGGAGAAGACACCCGCGAACGATTTCGCGACCACCGCTGCCACACCGATCTTACCACCAACTGCGGTTGTGGCGATACACGGTTGGCCGTAGAATAGCGTTCACAAGAGCGTTAAATAGGAGAAGATTATGGCCGCAAATGATATGTTGGTGCCGCTAGATGTGCCGCCCGCGATGCGGGCCGCCTATACTGCGAACTACGAACGCCTCACCCACGGAACGGGGCGGCTGGTGCTGATGGCCGGTGACCAGAAAGTTGAGCACCTTAACGACGATTTCTACGGACCAGGGATCGCGGCTGACGATGCTGACCCGGAGCACTTGTTCCACATCGCCTCTCGTGCTCGCATCGGCGCGTTTGCCACCCAGCTTGGGTTGATTGCGCACTACGGCATGGATTACCGCGATGTCCCATACATCGTCAAACTGAACAGCAAAACCAACCTCGTCAAAACTGAGCAGCAAGACCCGGTGAGCCGACAGTGGCAGACGATTGATCAACTCGTTCAATTCCGGAACACGGCCGGCCTCGAAATCCTCGGGGTGGGATACACCATTTACCCGGGAAGCGAGCGTGAGGCGGAAATGCTGACTGAAGCCGCCCGGTTGATATTCGACGCACATCAGCACGGGTTGATCGCGATAATCTGGGCGTATCCGCGCGGCCGTGCCGTTGCCAACGAACGTGATCCTCATCTAATCGCCGGCGCTGCCGGTGTGGTGGGTTGCCTGGGCGCGGACTTTGTGAAGGTGAATCCACCCGCGGTTACAACCGGGAATGCGGCAGAGGCACTGCAAGAAGCGGTGCACGCCGCCGGGCGTACCAAGGTGATCTGCGCAGGTGGCAAGGAGACCGGGGTAAAGGAATTCCTCACCCGGCTGTACGACCAAATCCACGTTGGCGGTACCGCTGGAAATGCCACCGGTCGTAACATTCACCAACGACCATTGGCGGAAGCGGTACGCTTCTGCAACGCCATTGCCGCAATCACGCTCGACGACGCCGATGTGGATGCGGCACTGCAGGTGTACACGGATGCGGCTGAGTAAAACAACGGAGGGCTGACAATGAGCATAAAGTTAGTATTGTTGCGACACGGCGAGAGTGAATGGAACCAGGCCAATCGATTCACCGGTTGGACCGACGTCGATCTAACAGAACGTGGACGGGAGGAGGCGAAGCGGGCAGGCCAAATCCTGCGCGCCGAGGGATACACGTTTGACATCGCATACACATCGGTTCTCAAGCGTGCCATCCGCACGTTGTGGATCGTGCTCGACGAGTTGGATCTGATGTGGATTCCAACCCGCCGGTCGTGGCGGCTGAACGAGCGCCACTACGGTTCCCTCCAGGGGTTAAACAAGAAGGAAACAGCGGAGCGATTCGGGGAAAAGCAGGTGCATCAGTGGCGCCGCAGTTATGCCGTGCGTCCGCCGGCATTGTCCATTGATGACGAGCGCCACCCCCGATTCGACCCGCGATACGCCCACCTGAAGCCAGACGAGCTCCCCAGCGCCGAATCGCTCAAGGATACGTTGGAGCGCGTTCTCCCGTACTGGCATGAGACGATCGTTCCGGCACTCAACCGTGGGCAACGGGTGTTGGTTGCGGCACACGGAAACAGCCTGCGGGCGTTGGTGAAGTATCTCGATCACGTATCCGACGCGGATATCCCGGGGCTCAACATCCCCACCGGATTTCCGCTTGTTTACGAGCTCGATGATGCCCTCCACGCCAAGCGGCACTACTACCTCGGTGATGCCGAGGAAATCGCCAAAGCAACCGCTTCCGTCGCCAGTCAGGCCAAAACGAAATAGTCGGGTATCGAATTAGTCAGTGGCCAAACTTGCGTGCCAACGCTTGTTCCACACATCCGGGGACAAACGATGACACATCGCCGCCGTAGCGCTTGACCTCTTTGACGATCGACGAGGACAGGAAGCTGTAGCGCCCCGCGGTCATGAAGAACACGGTCTCGATGTCGGAATCGAGATCGCGGTTGGTGAGCGCCATCTGGAATTCGTAGTCAAAGTCGGAATTCGCTCGCAGTCCGCGCACGATCGCATCCACCTTGTACGCCTTGGCGCAATCGATCAGCAACCCGTCGTAGGAGATCACCTCCACTCCGGTGATTCCCACCTCATCGAGCGCTGCTTTGGTTATTGCCACCCGCTCCTCAATCGAAAAGAACGGTGTCTTATTAGGGTTGGCAACGACGGCGATCAGCAATCGCGCGAACAATTTCTTTGCCCGGCGGACAATATCGATGTGCCCGTAGGTAATGGGGTCAAAACTCCCAGGATAGACGGCACTCGTAATCGTCATGGCAACACAAATTCTATCCCGCCACCGCGGGGGACTCAACGTCGTCGGCCACCGGACCGATAACGGCAAGGTTGAGAAGCTCGGGGTGCACAAACCGGGCCACCACTCGGGCAACATCGTCCGGAGTAACCGCGTTTACACGATGAATGAGCTCCTGCGGCGACAGGATCTCACGCCCGTTGATGACGGCATCACCAAGGCGGGATGCTCGGCCAGAATTTGTTTCCAACCCCAGGATCAGGTGTCCGTGTAACTTCGCCTTCGCCAGTTCTAACTCTGCGGTTGAGATCCCATCCCGCCGCAACCGGTCGATCTCGGCGATGGTAATGTCCGTTACAATGGACCGATTGGCAGGGGAGGTGCCGGCGTAGATGATCCATGCCCCAGCGTCGGAGTAACGCGCGACCGAACTGGCGACCGCGTAGGCGAGTCCGCGCTCCTCGCGAATCAGTCGAAACAGCCGCGAACTCATGCCACCGCCGAGGACGGTGTTCACCACCTCGAGCGCGAATCGATCGTCGTCCACCGCAGTGGACCCGGGTAATCCAAAATAGAGCTGTACCTGCCCGATCTCACGGCGGTGACGGGCGCGTCCTGGGTTGAACTCGGGCGGCACGCGTACGTGATCCACCGGCGCGGCCGCGGTCTCATCAAACTGACGGGCGACAAGGTCGACGAACTCCTGCGCGTTGAGGGCTCCACACCCCACGACCACCATGTTCGCCGGACGATAGAACCGGCGATGAAATTCCGCAATCGTGCGCAGCGATGCGTGCTCAATCGTGTCCCTGGTGCCGAGAACGGGCCGTGCCAGCGGATGGTCGTTCTTCCATAGCCCGCTTACAAACAGGTCGTACCCGTACTGATCGGGATCGTCGTCGTGAGCGCGAATTTCCTCGAGGATTACCCCACGCTCGCGCTCCAGTTCATCGGGAGCGAACGCCGGATGTTGGACGAGATCGATCAATACATCAAGCCCGACCTTCAGTCCGTCCGCAGGGAGATCGGCGTAGTAGAACGTTGACTCTTTCCCGGTGGCGCCGTTGATATATCCCCCGACCGCGTCGATCTCGCGGGAGATCTGGGTCGCGGTGCGGGTGGTCGTCCCCTTGAACAGGAGATGTTCGACAAAGTGAGCCATCCCGGGGTGGGCATGGGGATCGTCACGGCTTCCCGCCTTAACCCACACGCCAACACTCACCGACAGGGAGGAGGGTACCTCCTCCCCGATCACAGTGAGACCGTTATCAAATACCGCCCGGAACGCGCCGGGATAGAGGGTTTCGATCACCACCGGTCCTCGAATGAGTAGGATTGGTGCGGCTTTTCTTTCTCCGGCTGGTGATCGACCGGCGGTTCCTTTTCCGGCTGCGGTTCGCGATAATTACCCGACTTGGGCGCAATCCGGCGCAGCTTGTAGCGACCGCGGTCATCGATATCGAGAACCTCGACGGTGACTTTGTCACCGGGCTTGACCACGTCTTCCACCCGGCGTACATAATCGTCGGACAGCGCTGAAATGTGGATCAGGCCGGTTACTCCCGGAGCAAGCTCGACGAACGCGCCGTAATCGGTGGTGTTCTCCACCGTTCCCTCGATGATGTCTCCCACCTTTACGGTAGCCGCGGGCGCCTCATCGCGATGGTTGTGGTTGTTGTGAGACTTTCCCCGGCGGGGAGATTCACGGCGGCTGCGACCGCCGGACCGCGGTTCATGCGGCTGCGATCGTTCGCCCTCTTTCTCCACCCGCCGCAGGTCAGGACGCCCCATCTTATCCTCGCCGATTACTTCGACCGTGATCTCATCGCCGGGTTTGACGATGTCGCGCACGTTGTCGACGTAACCGGAGGCGAGATTGGACACGTGCACCAGTCCTTCGGCACCATTTGGCATCTCCACAAACGCCCCGAAATCGACGGTGCGGGTAACCGTGGTCTTAAACATCGTTCCCACCTCAAGCTCGGTGGTGAGCGCCTTGATGCGATCTTTGGCCGCCCGGACCGCGGTTGGATCGGTGCCGGCGAGGCGCACGGTGCCGTCGTCCTCGATGTCAATCTCCGCGCCGGTTTCCTCGATGATCTGCCGGATCATCTTTCCGCCTGGCCCGATGACGAGCCCGATCTTTTCGACCGGAATCTGGATGGTATCAAGCATCGGAGCGTACGGAGACAGGTGATCACGCGGGGCGGGAATGGTCTGGGTCATGACGTCCAGAATCTTCAGCCGCGCTTGTTTCGCCTGTGCCAATGCAGCGCGCATGATCTCGCGGTCGATGCCTCCCACCTTGACGTCAAGCTGAAACGCGGTCACGCCATCGCGCGTCCCGGCGACCTTGAAGTCCATGTCGCCGCAGTGGTCTTCATCCCCGAGGATGTCGGTGAGGATGACCTTTTTACCGGTGGCCTCATCCTCGATCAGCCCCATTGCGATTCCGGCGACCGGTTTCTTGATCGGCACACCGGCGTCCATCAGCGACAGCGACGCACTGCACACGGTCGCCATCGACGACGATCCGTTCGACTCTAAGATCTCGGAGACGATGCGAATAATGTACGGGAACTCATCCTCCGGCGGGAGAACCGCGGTAACAGCTCCCTCAGCGAGATAGCCGTGTCCGATTGACCTCCGGCTTGGCGACCCGATACGCCGCACTTCACCGACCGAGTACGGCGGGAAGTTGTAATGGAGCATGAACCGCTTGCGCCCTTCCTTCATCATCTGATC
>WFSM01000056.1 GCA_015485945.1 Candidatus Bipolaricaulota bacterium
CGGTCGGCGGGGAGGCAGTGCATGTAGATGGCGTCGTTGGTAAGCTCCATCTTCTCCTTGGTCGTGATCCAGTCCTTGTTCGCCTCGAAGATCGCCTTCGCCTTGTCGGCATCCATCGGACCAGAGCCGTCAGTCGGCTGCACTGTCCACGCCTTCGGATATACGACCTCGGCGCCCGTGAACGCCTCGTTCATGTCATGGACGATCTTGAACTTGCCGCCGTTCTTCTTGGCGAGGTTCTTTGTCGCCTCAAGCACGTTGGGATCGAGGTCGAGCCCCTTGGGATGGGCAAGCGTGACGTCCATCCCCATCATCGCCGCGGAGATGATCGCACTCTGCGGGACGGCGAGCGGCTTTTCCACCGAGCCGGAATAGGCCCAGCTCATGACGAACTTCCTGCCCTGCAGGTTGTGGCCGAGCTTCTCCTGCATTGTCATCACGTCGGCCAGTGCCTGGCACGGATGGTACATATCGTCCTCCATGTTGATCACCGGAATGCGCGCCCACTTGGCGAACTCCTTGATGATCAGATGGCCCTTTCCGTACTGCCAACCCGTGTGCTTACCGTAGATGCGGATCGCGATTGCGTCGCCCATCTCGGCAAGAACGCGGGCGACGTCGGAAATGCGCTCGGTCTTGTACGCGATTTCCTCACCCTTGAGCGCCGGCGTGTACACCGCTCCCGGTTGAAGGAAGTGAGCGTGACCGCCGAGCTGAGTCATCCCGGCTTCGAACGAGTTGCGGGTGCGCAACGACGCGTTGTAGAACAGCATGAACAGCGTCTGCCCGTCGAGGATCCGATGCGGCTCGCGCCGGATCTGCTTGCGTTTGAGCTCGTGGGCGGTGTCGAGCATCGCCTCGATCTCATCGCGTGTGAAGTCGAGCCAGGTGAGAAAATCCCGTCCGCGTAAACTTGTACTAGACATGTGAACCTCCTAAATTAGTTTTTTGAGTTCCTTGGGTTTGTAGAGTTCATTGAGTTCATAAAATCCCTCCGCTGGATACCCCACAGCTTGCTGTGGGGTGGTTTACTGAGTTCATTTGTCAATCTCCTACTTTGTTATCGTTGTGCCCGCGTTACCCGCCAATGCGTCCATTGCCTTGTTGAGCGAGGTGATGATCGCCCGCTCGCCGCCGGCTTCAATGAACCGGATCGCAGCGCGCACTTTCGGCTCCATCGATCCCTTGGCAAAGTGGCCCTCGTCGCGGTAGCGCTTCGCCTCGGCAACCGTCATGCGGGAAATCCCCTTCTCTTGTGGGGTCTTGTAGTTGAGCTTCACTTGATCGACATCTGTCAGAATGAGGAAGATCTTCGCCTCGACGTCGACCGCGAGCCGCTCACCGGCGAGATCTTTATCGATCACAGCGTCAACCCCTTGCAGCTTGCCATCGTCCTTGACGACCGGAATCCCGCCGCCGCCGGAAGCGATGACGATCGAGCGGGCGGCGATCAACTGACGGATCGCTTCCTTCTCGAAGATCTCGATCGGGTCGGGAGAAGGCACAACCCGCCGCCAACCACGGCCGGCGTCTTCCTTGATGTGATACCCTTTTTCAGCAGCGAGGCGCTTCGCCTCTTCCTCAGAGTAGAACGGACCGACCGGTTTGCTCGGGTTCTGGAACGCGGGATCGTTTTTGTCGACCACAACCTGCGTAACCACTGTCGCTACCGGGATATCGCCCTTGCCCGCGTCCTGCAGCAGGTTATGAAGCGACTGTTGGATCATGTACCCGATTAGCCCCTGCGATTCCGCCCCGCATACGTATAGTGGCATCGGCGCGGCGACATCCTTTGCCGTCTCGTTCTGCAGCAGAATGTTTCCCACTTGGGGACCGTTCCCGTGCGTGATCACAACCTTGTACTGTCCGGAGAGGACCATCTGCGTAAGTTGCCGGCAGGTCGTCTCTACGTTTGCCATTTGTTCCTCGAACGTCCCTTTCTGTCCTGGCTGGAGGATGGCGTTTCCTCCAAGCGCGATTACAGTTACTTTCTTTTCATTTGTCATTAGATCACCTTTCTTTTAAGTTATATTTCGCCGCACAGGATGTGAAATGATACCCGATCACAGGCTGTTTAACATCCCAAATGCAGCATATTTCATCCCTCTCCGACGAATCTTGAAATAACCATTAATGCTTCCCGCATCGACTCGATTTTCACGTACTCGTCCGGCTGGTGCGCCTGAGCGATCGATCCCGGGCCATAGATCCCGACGGGAACATTAAGCCGGGGGACGATTGATACTGCATCGGTCGAGTACGGCGCAATCTCCGAAGTGACTTCCTTCCCGGCGTGAACGGCGCGCAAGAACCGCTGCGTCCATGTGTCCGTGGGATCCGACACGATCGGGCCCTTGTCATTCAGGATCTTCATGAAAAACCGCGTGCTGGCAGCCTGAGCGGCTTCGTTTCCCAGTCGTTCGATCGTTCCGAGTACCTCGTCATGTGCCGCTGGCGACACCGTGCGTGAATCGATCCGCACCCGCGCCCCCGCCGGGACGATGTTCACCTGCACCCCACCGTGGAACTCGCCAATGTTGAGCGAACTGCGCCCACGTCCCGGAACCACTTGCCAGTTTTCCGCCTCCTGTTGGAGCGCAACCACAAATCGTGCCGCGGGCAGAATCGCGCTTATTCCGAGCTCGGGCACGGCGCCGTGCGCCGCCGTGCCGGTAAACGTCGCTTCTACCCAGAGCTCACCCTTCTGGCCAACGTAGCCCTGTCCCCCGGTTGGTTCAGTGATAAACAGAAATTGTGCGTCGTCGATCAGGCCCGATTCGGCGACCGTGGCCGCGCCGCGGTAGGAGTGCTCCTCGTCCGCGGTCAGGGCGAGGACGATGTCATGTTCTGGGGTACCCCCGCGGTGTACGATCTCCCGCGCTGTCTGAATGATCACCGCAACCCCGCTTTTCATGTCCGCGGCACCTAGACCGTAGATCCGATCGTCAACCAATTTTGCTGCAAACGGATCGTGCGACCACTGGCGGGCGTCGGCGCGGACGGTATCGAGATGGCCGCACAGCACGAGCGCTCCTGGGTTTCTACCGGGAATCCGCGCCACGACCGAGCTCCGCCCTTTCGCGAGTGGAACACGCGTGCTAGTAATCCCGGCTTTCTGGAGCACGTCCTGCACGAAATCAGCAACCGCATCCTCGTCGCCCGGCGGGTTCATGCTCGGAATGCGCACCAACGCCTGCGTGAGGGCGACGGCCTCGGTTACCATCCTGTCATCGATATCCATCACATGTTCCTCCGTAGTTTGGCACGGGGAGGGAAACGGAGATTAGCTGCCGGCGAACCGGTTCGCTGTTTGTCCGGACTGCATGAACCATGCGACAGAGAGCGTCGGGCACTCCAATGGAGTAGGACTCCACGGGGCAGGCAAGACCCGACGGTACGGAAAACAGCAGCTTGCGTAGCGGCGCACCTTGTGTGCGACGTTGGTTTCCTATGTCCATGTGGCAACAGGGTAATACATCAAACTTCAACATGAGGATCAACTCCGGTTGGACCTCTAATGCCCCGTAGCTTGCTGAAGAGTTCTTTTACTCTTACTCTCAGCGTGCGAATACCGCTTTGTGCATCCTTTCCCAATGATCACGCATCTTGCGTTCGGCGCGTTCGCTATCGCCGGCTAAGATTGCGTCGAGAATGTCGTCGTGTAAATCCGCGACTTCTTCTAACCCTAATTGATTCTTAAAATAATAATCGCGTGTGAATTCGCGGTAGAGGGTTTGATCCATTGTGTTGATAAGCGGGATGAGCACATTAACGACAAGGCTGTTATGTGCCGTCTTGATTACTTCGAGATGGAATCGCTTGTCTGCATTAAAGTAGGGATTAAAATCCCCTTTCTTAGCAAGCTGTTTCAACCGCTGGTGGGCTGCCCGCAACCGCTCGATATCATCGGGGGTTCGCTTTTGTGCGGCCAACCCAGTGGCGGGAGGCTCGAACAGGCCGCGCGCCTCCATGATCTCGATACAGGAGTCTTCGTTTTCCAGCACGAGTACGGCCTCATTCCCAATGGAATCGATAAGAGCGGTTCCGTTGCGCACGTAATTTCCGCTCCCTGGTTTCGACTCGATCAGCCCAACCGCGGTGAGAGCAGCAAGCGCCTCCCGGATAGTAGGGCGGCTGACCCCCATCTTTTCCGCAAGGTCGAATTCGGACGGTAGTTTACTCCCCACCGGATAATCGCCCCGCTTTATCGCCTCGATGATTTGGGAGGCGACAACTCCGGAAACCCGCTGTGGTCGCACTTTGTGAAATGGCATGCACTCACTCCCGGCAAGTTCGCTTGCTATTCTGCCAAGCTGTATGATAGCATTACCGGCCGATCAGGTCAATAGAAGTTTTGTGCAAATTTACTCTCACTCGATGAACAGTGGAACTATTTTGTGACCATGCACATCGATCAATCCGCGATCGGTGATTCCAAGATCAGGAACGGTGGGCAGCGAGACGAACGACAGCGTCATAAATGGAGCGCGAAGGGAACAGCCGATGTCGCGCGCTGCTCGTCGCACTGCAGCGAGGTCGGTATCAACCTCGGCCATTCTGCGCTCGCTCATCAACCCGCACAGTGGAAGCGGCAACCGGGCTTGAATTTCGCCGCCGGCCGCGACGACGAACCCGCCCTGCGCGGATGCGACTACAGCCACGGCGAGATGCATGTCCTCCGGGTTCGTCCCCACGACCATGATGTTGTGGTGATCATGCGCGACGCTTCCCGCAATTGCACCGCGGTTAAGCCCAAATCCGTGGATCAACGCGCGCCCGATGTTTCCGTTAATCCCGTACCGCTCGACGCAGAAGATGGGAAGCACATCATTCTCAAGATCCGGCTGTAACGCGCCATCGACAACGGCAAGTTCAGCCTCACCCGCCCGATTTACAATTTGATCTGGGATCAGCTCGAGTACGCGAACCCGGCGCCGATTCCCCTGCGTCGGGATGCGAAAATCAGCCGGCGTCGGTTGCCGCAGCAACTGGACGGTGCGACGGAGGGTTTCGGGATACCGAACCGGCGGCAGCGACACGGTCAAGTCTCCGTCCACCGCCACGCGTTTTCCTCCGACGAAAACGTATTTGGGATCGATTCGCTCAATCGACGGGGAGAGAATAAAGTCGGCGTAGCGCCCGGGGGTGATTGATCCGATTAGGTGATCGAGGCGGAAGTGCTCGGCGGTATTCAGTGTTGCCATGCGGATCGCCGCGATCGGATCTACGCCAAGCTCAATCGCGCGGTTGACGTTGTAGTCGATGTGTCCCTCGCGCTGAATGTCGGCGGGATGCTTGTCGTCGGTACAAAACATCAGGTTGCGGGTGTCGAGCCCGTGGGTCACCACTCCGGAGACAAGTGCATCGAGGTTTCGCTCGCTTGATCCTTCGCGGATCATTACTTTCATTCCCCGTTCCACCCGGGCAGCGAGGTCAGCGTACGTGACGCACTCGTGGTCGTCGGCTAAGCCGGCGGCGACGTAGGCATCCAGTTCGGCACCGCTAAGTCCGATTGCATGCCCATTTGCGATTTTCCCTCGTCGATGTGCGGCGATGATCTTTTGCAGGTGCGCCGCGCTCAGCGTCTCGATCTTGGCCGGGTCAAGCTCGCCAAGGCTGATCGCACGCGGATGGTCGAGAAGACGCGCGGTCTC
Source organism: Candidatus Bipolaricaulota bacterium (assembly GCA_015485945.1). Classification (GTDB taxonomy): domain Bacteria; phylum Bipolaricaulota; class Bipolaricaulia; order UBA7950; family UBA9294; genus S016-54. The sequence goes on from WFSM01000056.1 coordinate 5,655, forward strand.
GGCAAGCCCGAGAACGCCGCCGGTTGTCTCCAGCCCAGGCGCGGTCGGCACCCGCGATGACACCTCAATGAAGACCCGGTAAGGAAGATCGTCCATCCCATCCATGAATGCCAGCAATCCGTCCAGTCCGGCGACGTTGGCGATCTCCATTGGATCAATGAGCAAGGTCGTCGTCCCGTGGGGGAGAATCGCCTCCGCGAGCGCCGCCGGGGTAAGGAGCGTCGATTCGATATGGCAGTGGGCGTCGATTAGCCCGGGGATCGCGTACATTCCGGCACCGTCGACTGTTTCCCGCGGCTCCAACGCCGGTGGTTCCGCGGTGATGGATACCACGTGTCCGCCAATTATCCCAATGGCGGCAGCGGTGACCACACCGGTGTACACGTTCACCAGTTGCACATTCCGGACGAGCGTATCGCACGGAATCTTGCCCTGTGCCGCTTTAATTCTCTCCCGCAGCCCGTCTAGTTCGGTTAATCTGCCTTCCATCGCGCCTCCTTGCTATTCTGCCAAGCTGTATGATAGCATTACAAAAAATGTTGACAACATGTCGCGATGCACCAAGAATTAACTCAGGGAGGATGAGATGATCGACCTAACGATCAATAAAGGGCAGCTGGAACGCACAGCGCAACGGGCGCGGGAGCGCGGGATCATCGTTCCCACATTTGCGCAGATGAAGGATCCGAACAAGATTCCCCAGCCAATCAAGGACCGGCTGAAGGACGTCGGCCTGTGGGACCTGCATCCGCTCAACCTGTTCCGCATTACGTGGAAGAACGAGCCGGTGAAACATGGTGGCGGGTTTGACGGTGTGAACTACCTCGAGATCCCACACGAGTTAACCGGGACGCGGGCGCGGATTATCTCACTCGTCGGGAAGTGGTTCCCCACCGGCGCACACAAGGTGGGAGCGACATTCGGATGCCTGGTACCGCGATTGGTCACCGGGCAGTTCGACCCTACGTTCCACAAGGCGGTGTGGCCGTCAACCGGCAACTACTGCCGCGGCGGAGCGTACGACGCCAACCTGCTTGCGTGCGAGTCAATCGCCATTCTTCCTGAAGAAATGTCACGCGAGCGGTTCGAATGGCTGGAGAAGGTCGCCGGCGAGGTAATCGCCACTCCGGGGTGCGAGTCAAACGTGTGGGAAATCTTCCAGAAGTGCAAAGAGCTCGAGGCAACCCGCGATAACATCATGATCTTCAACCAGTTCGAGGAGTTCGGTAACCACCTGTGGCACTACGACGTCACCGGCCATGCAATGGAGGAGGTTCTGCAGCAGGAGCTCGGCCCGAACGGAAACTACGCCGGGGTCGTGCTGACGAGCGGCTCAGCGGGCACCCTCGGGTGCGGCGATTATATGAAGGAGATCTTCCCGACGAGCAAGATCGCAGTCGGGGAAGCAAAGCAATGTCCGACCCTGTTGATGAACGGGTTCGGCGGGCACCGGATCGAAGGGATCGGAGATAAGCACGTCCCGTGGATCCACAACGTGCGCAATACTGACATGGTGGTCGACATTGACGATGAGGATACGATGCGGTTGATCCGCCTGTTCAACGAGCCGGCCGGTCACGACTACCTGCGCAAGCAGGGTGTGCCCGATGAATTCATCGGCAAGCTCGATCTGCTTGGAATCTCAAGCGTGGGCAACCTGCTCGGGGCGATCAAGTTCGCCAAATACTACGAACTGACCGAAAACGACGTCGTCCTCACCGTGTTTACCGACTCGATGGAACTGTACCAGTCGCGGCTCACGGAGCTGGAGGAGAGGTACGGACCGTATTCTGAGATTGATGCCGCGGTCGATTATCATCGCCACCTCCAGGGGATCACCACTGACTGGATGGCCGAACTCGGCTATTGGGATCGGCGCCGGATTCACAACCTGAAGTATTACACTTGGGTTGAGCAAATGGGAAAATCGGCCGAGGAGCTGCAGGCACAGTGGTACGACTTCCCCGGGTACTGGAACCGGATTCACGAGCTGGTACCACAGATCGACCGACTGATCGCGGAGTTCAACGACAAGGTCGGCCTGGTGAAGGAGCTGTAGACGCACACGGCAGCGACTAAACTGGTATGGGACGCGCTGACAACGAAAACGCCGGTGATTATCACCGGTGGGATTGGGGTTGGCAAAACCCGAACTGCAGAGGGGATCGCCGCCGCGCTTGTGACGAACGGGATCGCAGTCGGCGGCGTGCTCTCGCCTCGCGTCATGCAGGGCAACGAAACCGTGGGATATACGGTGCGTGATCTCACAACGAGGCAGGAGCGGCCGTTCGCCGGACGTGAGCCGCCGGGGATTCGAGTGGGAAAGTTCTTCATCGACCCCGTCGGACTGATGTTCGCGCGGGATGCAATCGACCGTGCCGTCCGCACCGCGGCGGTCGTATTCATCGACGAAGTGGGGAAGCTCGAGATCGCCGGTGCCGGGCTTGCCGCCGGGGTAGAAGCAGCATTGACTGGAACCGCCGTCCCAATCCTCCTCGTGCGTACCGAGTTTGTGGCGGAAGTGCGAGCGCGGTTTTCCCTCCCCCGATTTGTCGAATTGGAGGCGGGTCGGGATGCGTGAGCGGTTCTTTACAATTATCGACGCCATCCGCTACCCGCTCCTGCTCACCATCAACGCTGCTGGCTATCCTCATGCCCGCCCGATGATTTTGGTGGCCCGCGATCGGACCATCGTGTGGTTCGCCACGGCACGGCAATCGACGAAGATCAGTGAGATTGAGGCCAATCCCCGTGTCACCGTCCTATTCGCTGCCCCAGACCGGTTTACGTACGCCTGTCTGTACGGCACAGCGGTGGTGGTGAACGATCCCCCACTGAAGGCGAAGTTGTGGCGCGAAGAATGGCGCGAAAATTGGCCGGATGGCCCTGCTGATCCCAACTACGTCCTGATCAAGGTTTCGGGCAAGCGCGGGTCTTATTATTACGGCGATACGGATGAAACGCAAGAATTTATATTGGAGGAACGGTAATGGAACTGATTGATCTCACCCGCACAATGCAGCATGGAATGGAGGTCTATCCCGGGGACGTCACCGGGCTGGCAGTGGAACACCTCGCTGAATTTACGACTGCCGGGTACGCGTTGTCGCGCCTCACCCTGCTTCACGCCCACTGCGGCACCCACTTCGATTCCCCCCGTCATTTTATCGAACACGGGGCCGATGTGAGCGCTGTTCCGCTCGCTTTCCCCGCGATAACGCTGGTCACAACAACCACCCGGGAGATCGATCCGGATGTGTTCTCCAGCGCCGGGGACCTTTCCGGACGCGCTGTCCTGGTCCACACCGGCTGGGATGCTGAGATCGGGACGTCCCGTTACTACCGGGATTATCCCTACATCACGCCGGCAGGAGCACGCTTCTTGATGGAACACAAGATCGCGCTCCTTGGGCTTGACACTCCGAGTCCCGACCCACCGGATTCACCCGATTATCCGGTGCATCACATCCTGCTCGGCGCTGGCATTCCAATCGTGGAAGGCCTTGTAGATCTGAACCGCCTCATCACGGGAGGCGATGCGCGATTAATCGCGTTCCCCCTCAAAATTGCCGGTATGGAAGCGACCCCGATCCGAGCCGTTGCGATTGTTACTTGACGAAGACAGAGTGCAGGTGGTATGGTGTAATGATCGGGAAACGATCCAAGGAGGTCGGCATGCAAACTGAAAATAGAAGGATTTACATTGCAACTCTGTTCGCTGTCATTATCATGGTTGTCGTTGGCGCAATTGCGGTCGGGCAGGGAACGCTCGTCACCGTCACCGGGCGTGAACTCAGTGGGACTGTATCCGGAATCGATACCATCGTCAGGCTGAATGTCGTTCCAGCTGCGGGTCCGATATCCGTGTTTGACATTCCCCGTGACGCGATTCGTCAAATTACAATCGACTTTCCCCGCGTGATCGTGGAAACATCCACTCGGGTGTACATCGGACCATTTTCGGAGTTCACCGGAATCGATCAAACGGTGGACGTGCAGCATGGGAGCGTCGACACCCCCGTCCTGATCGCTGGGGTACGCGCCATTGCCCTCAACGGCAATCCGATCCATCCTGTCCCGCGTGAATGGCTGGGGGACAGGTTTTTGACCAAACCGACGATCGAAATTGCCCCGTCTTCCGGTGCGACCACGGCATCGACCACGACCACCACTACTACGCCCACCACCGCAACGGCGGAACAACCGATCAACTGGGCGAAGATCAATCCCAGCCCGACTCTCCCGCCCGAGGAATCCACCGGAACGCCGTGGTGGGTGGGAATCCTCATCGCCGCTGGACTCGCGGGGCTGGTCTATTTCAGCCTCACCTCGATTAAGTTCTGATCACACGACGCCTTAGCCGCCTCCGACTGGGAGAATCTTCCGTTCAGCGGTGGCGCGGATCGCGGTGATAATCCGCCAAGCTGGTCCCATCCGGTGCTATTGCCCGGTGGTTTCCCAGGGGCTATACTCGCGTCCGGGATGACGGCGATGAGAACGAACCGAGTTGCAGTGCTTGCCGGTGGGGATTCGCTGGAGCGGGAGGTGTCGCTCGCCTCCGGCGCGCGAGTCGCCGCGGCGCTTTCCACACGCGGGTACCAAGTACAGCATGTGGAAATTGCTGACCTGAACGAAATTGTTGCCAGCGTTCGCGGAGTCGATGTCGTGTTCAACTGCCTGCACGGCGGTACCGGCGAAGATGGCACCGTGCAACTTCTGTTCGATGCGATGGATCTTCCGTACACCGGATCGGGCCCGGTCGCGAGCGACCGCGCACTGGACAAGCCGCAGGCGCGTGCGGCGTTTCGGACCGCAGGATTGACGATTCCCCCCGGGATGAGTTATCAATCGGGCGACATTGCGGGGTTCTGTGCCCAGGCGATAACCATGATTGGGCTTCCGCTCGTACTCAAGCCGACGAACCAGGGATCGAGCGTCGGAGTGCAGATCGTGCGTGCAGAAGCCGAGCTTCGCGCCAAGGCGGAAGCGCTGCTGCGTCAATTCGGTTCCCTGGTAATTGAGCGCTACATCTCCGGTCGCGACCTGACCGTGGGAATCCTGGAGAAAGACGGGATCCCGACGGCCCTCCCGATCGTCGAGATGCGCCCCAAACAGGAATTCTACAACTACACCGCCAAGTACACCCCGGGAATGACTGACTTTCTCGTGCCGGCGCCGCTGCCCGCACAGGTAGCAACGCATGTTCAGCAAGCCGCTGTTGCCGCCCACCGTGCTCTCGGGTGCCGCGGGTTCTCCCGTGTCGACTTTCGGTTGGGAGAGGACAGCACTCCGTATGTTCTCGAGGTGAACACCATCCCCGGGATGACGCCGACGAGCGACCTCCCGATGGCCGCAGCCGCGGCTGGAATCACGTTTGACAAACTTGTGGAGCAAATGCTACAAACCGCGTTTTCCAAGGAGGTATTGAAGGTATGAAAATCAAGTGGATTGGACATTCGTGCTTTTTGATTGAAGACGATGGCGTACGCATCATCACCGATCCGTACAATGAGCAGATTCCCTATCGTCCGCCGGACTATCTCGCTGATATCGTCACCGTCAGCCATGAGCACTTCGATCACAATGCCGTTGATCGAGTGAAGGGCAATCCTGAAGTGATCAGAGGTGTGGGTAAACACACCGCCCATGGAATCACGTTCACCGGGATCAAATCCTATCATGACGAGGAGAACGGCAAGAAGCGTGGCGAGAACACGATCTTTAAGTTCACTGTTGCGGGAATTACCCTTGCGCACTTCGGTGACCTCGGCCAACGGTTGACCGCTGACCAAGCCGCAGCGTTGACCGACGTTGAGGTGGCATTCATCCCGGTAGGGGGGTTCTTTACAATCGGTCCAGATGAGGCCGTTGAGATCGCTAACCGCTTTTCCAACCTGAAAGTCCTGTTTCCGATGCATTACAAGACCGACATCCTCGGCGATGATTTTCCGATCGCGCCGGTGGCGAACTTCCTTCGCCGGATGCACAATGTCAAGAAAATTGGTGGCTCGGAGGTGACCCTCACACGGGCAAACCTCCCCACGACTCAGGAGGTGTGGATCCTCGATTATGCCTAACATTTCGAAGCGGACAGCACAACTCCCCGCATCGCCGATCCGCAAGCTCACTCCCCTCGCGCAAGCGGCGGAGGCGGCGGGAAAGGTCATTTACCATCTGAACATCGGCCAGCCGGATATCCCGACGCCGCGCTCGTTTATGGACGGGGTAAAAACTGCGGACATCACCGTTCTGTCCTATAGTCCATCGCGGGGCATGCCCGCGACATTGAACGCCCTGCACGATTACTACGCTGAGCACAAAATCGAGGTTTCCACCGACGAGATGTGCGTTACGATCGGGGGGAGCGAAGCGTTCACGTTCGCAATGAAAGCGGCGACTGATCCCGGCGACGACATCCTCGCTCCGGAGCCGTTTTACCCCAATTACCGTGGCTATGCGTACCTCACCAACATCCGCATCAATCCGATAACCACCTACGCCGAGGACGGGTTTCATCTGCCATCGCTCGCGGTGATGGAGGAAAAGATCACCCCGCGCACACGCGCGATCCTGTTCTCCAACCCCGGTAACCCCACTGGGGTGGTGTACACCCACGACGAACTCGAGCGGATAGCCGAGTTGGCCATCAAACACGACCTATTCGTCATCTCGGACGAGGTGTATCGGGAGTTCGTGTACGCGGGGAAGGCGGTGAGCGTGTTCGACTTTCCCGAGCTGCGTGACCACGCGATCCTGGTGGACAGCATCTCCAAGCGGATCTCGGCGTGCGGAGCACGGATTGGCGTGATCGCATCGCACAATTCCGCGGTGATGGGCGCCGTCAACCGCATGGCGCAGGCGCGCCTGTCGCCACCGACGTTTGGACAACTCGGGCTCACCGCGTTTCTCAATGATCCCCATCACCACGACGCGATTGCGACGATGATTGCCAAGTTCCATGCGCGTCGCGACACCCTATACGCCGCGTTGCAGACAATCCCCGGAATTGTGTGCCAACAGCCGGCAGGGGCGTTTTACGTGATCGCCAAGCTCCCGATCGATGACTGCGAGCGGTTCGCTCGCTTCCTGCTCACCGATTTTGACCATCACGGTGAGACAGTGATGGTCGCCCCCGGGACCGGTTTCTACGCAACGCCGGGAAAAGGAAAGGACGAGGTACGAATCGCGTATGTGCTCGAGGAGGAAAAGCTCGTCCGCGCCGTTGAACTACTGCGCGCTGGGATCGCGGCATATCAACGGACAATGGCTCCGAGTCCGGCGTAAGCAGTGACCAAGGAACGCCTGGATAAAATCGTCACGCACCGTCGCCTGATCCGAAGTCGGTCGAAAGCGCAGCGCATGATCATGGCCGGGCGGGTGAAGGTAGAAGGTCAAGTTGTCTACCGGCCCGGTCACATGGTCGATCCCGATGCGGAGATTGAACTCGTCGCACCCGCACCGTACGTTAGCCGCGGCGGAGAAAAGCTCGCCGGTGCGCTCATCGATTTTCGGGTCGACCCCAGCGGGATGGTGTGCCTCGATGTGGGAAGTTCGACCGGTGGGTTTACCGATTGTCTGCTCAAGCACGGGGCAACGCGGGTGCACTGCGTCGATGTCGGCAAGGGCCAGCTCGATTGGCAGTTGCGCAACGATCCCCGGGTGGTGGTACACGAGGGGATAAACGCACGCTACCTCACGTACGATGACATCGGCGAACAGGTTGATCTCACCACAATCGATGTAGCGTTCATCTCACTGCGGCTTATCATTCCGCCGCTATCCGACATTGTCGGCGTCCGCGGAGAGATCGTCGCCCTTATCAAACCGCAGTTTGAGGCGGGACGGGAAAACGTAACCCGCGGCGGTGTAGTGCGCGACCCCGTGGTTCATCGCGCCGTGCTGCACAACCTCGCCGATTTCATCACTGCCGCTACTCCGTGGCGCGTGATCAATGCGACACACTCGCCGCTGCGTGGCCCGGCCGGGAACATCGAGTATTTTTTTCACTTACGCCGCGGCGGTGAAGGGCAATCCCTCCCTGATTTAGACGCGGTAGTGGACCAGGCGCATTCCGTATTGAAGCGGTAATCACCGGCGCTTGCGTTTGCGGACGGCGTGCCGCTTTCGCACCTCCGCCGCTTTCTGCCGCGACGCCGCGGAGATGCTCATCGCTGGCGGCAGATTGACCATCGCCAACAGCGCGTCGTGCACCGTCTCCAACTGGTAGGTCTGCGTTTTCTCGGTCACCGGAATCAAGTCGAACACCAGCGCCTGCATTTGCTGCATTATCCCGGCGAGTTCGGCCAACGTAGTCACCGCTCCACCGCTTCCATTCGCGGCTACCGCAATCCCCACCGTTGGCTTTCCGAGCAGCGCGCTCTCCTCGCCAATTGCCGGATCTTTACTGGCCTCGCAGCGCCGGAGGCGGTCGAGGAACGCGCGCATCGCCTCCCCCATTGACCCAAAAAACGATGGGGTGATGAACACGTACCCCTGCGCCTGATTTACCGATTCGTGCAGGTCCTGAAAATCGTCCTCTAGTTCGCAAATATGCTTAGTGCGACACGTGCCCCATCCGTCGGGGTCGCATATCGCGCACCGCTGAATGCGGAGATCGTTGAGATTTATGATCCGCACCGGGCTGTGCCCATCGACGATCCCCTGGCGGGCGGCGTCGGCGCATGCCGCGACAAGCCCGTCCGGATTGGGATCGCTCATTACCACGAGAACTTTCACTTGCGCTCCTTTCACTTTCGTGACGGCGGTCGACGCATCGACATCACCGAAACAGCACGTAGCGGCGCAGAAATTGGTCCACGTCGCGGTAGAACACCTCAATTGTCTCTGATTTTCGCCAGCCGTGCCCCTCGCCGGGATAGACGTGATATTCGTGCGGTATACCACGGGCACGCAGGGAAGCGACGATACTGTCCGACTGCTCTTTGGGGACTACTTTATCGTCTTCTCCTTGGAATACGGCAACCGGGTCACTAATTCGATCCGCGGAAAACAGCGGTGATCGGTCGCGATAGATCCGACTTGCGTCGGGAAGCGGGCCGATCATGGTGTCGAGGTAGCGGGACTCGAATTTGTGCGTCTTCAGCGCGAGGTTAAACAGATCCGATACACCGTACATGCAGATTGCCGCCTTGAACAGGCCGGGATGCTCGGTGAGCACACGCAGGACCGTGTATCCGCCGGCACTTCCTCCCATGATCACCAGGCGGCTGCCGTCGGCCCGGTTCGTCGTCGTGAGAAACTCGGCCCCGGACACGGCATCCTCCATGTCGAAGATCCCCCAGTTGCCTGTAAGCGCGTTCCGATACGCCTTACCGTACCCGGTGCTGCCGCGGTAGTTCACCTCCAACACCGCGTACCCACGGGACGTGAAAAACTGCGTGCCCGCATGGAATCCAGCGGTCGACTGCGATGTAGGGCCGCCGTGGATCATCACCACCGCGGGCGGAAGCCCGTTCCCGGCATAGCGCGGATTGTGCGGCGCGTAGTACAACCCGTACACCTTTCCTCCATCCGGCGCAAGCCACTCCACTGGTTCCGGGGTGGAAAAATACGCAGGATCGATCGTCTCCGGCTGGGAGTAACGATGCACCCGGGGAGATTGATGTGCGGCGATGGTGCATGTCACCACCCGTGGCGGGATCTGCGGGGATTGTCCGATCAGCGCGATTACGTTCTCGGCCGGCGATGGAGCGATCTGCCCAAACAGGGTGTATCCCGGGAAGTAATGCGTGATCGACTCGCTGTCCCCGGAACGGACGTCCACCCGTTTCAGTTGGTCGATCCCATTGGATCCGGTGCGATATACGATCGCAGCGCTATCGTACGTGAACCCGTACGCCCGCATCCCCTGTCCCCACGCCGGGAGGATGACGTTCTCGCCCACAGTGAGGCGACGCGTCGTATCCGCGTCGCTGTCGTACAGATAGATGTCGCCATCACCGTCGCGTTCCGCTACGTAGGCAAGCATAACGCCGTTGGGAGAAAATTCGGGCTGAAATACAGCTTCGTCATCACCACCCGCGATCCGGTGTACATTTTCCACTCGCGGCATGTCGCCGCCATTCGCACGTAGTTCGGCGATCATAAGACGCGTTCCATCCCACGGCATGTTGGGGTAATCCCACTCGATCCACGCGACCCGGCTTCCATCCGGGCTGAACCGCGGCTGCATGTAGAAGTCGCTCCCGGCAACGAGCTTCTGCGGCCAACTCGCACCATCGGTGGCGACAATTCCCAAACAATCCGCGGTTCCATCGCTCCACACGAATACTACCCATTTCCCGTCCGGGGAGACGACCGGGGCGGCCGGTTCCCCGAGCGGCGGTGTGATCGGCTGCGCTTCGCCGTGGGTCAGGGGCTGACGATATATCCGCCCCCCGGAGATGAAATAGACGTAGCCACCGGCAACAGTAAAATCGCCACCGCCGTAGCCGACGCGCGCACGTACGGATAGGTCGACAGTGAGATCGCGCGGTGCGTCCCCGCGCCGTTTAGCGATGAGGACACCGCGGTCGGATCGTCCTTCAAGCCACACCAACGTTTCTCCATCCGAATCCCACGCTATATCGGATATCCGTATCCCCAGCGCCAGACGCTTGGGGGTAAGCGGACTTTCCCATAATCCAAACGGTGCTACATTCGCATCCATCGCTCTCCTTTCACTGTGGTTCCACGGCTCATTATAATCGAGATTGTCACTGCGTGTCATTCCGGGATAATTATAGACCCATGTCCATAATCGCTGACTACGTCCGCCGCATCCGCCGCTTCCCCGGCAACGCCCGTCTGTTCCTTGCATTCTCATTTCTGTTTGGATTCAGTTTCGCTGTGTACTCGCTCTTTTTCAATCTGTACATCATCGCTCGCGGGTACAATCCCGCGTTTCTCGGGGCACTGGTGGCACTTCCAATGGGAATGAACCTGGTGTTCGCCCTGCCGGTGGGGCTGTTCGGAAATCGCATTGGATACAAACGGGGACTGATTATTGGAGCGGCAGCAATGACCGTGTCGATCGTTGGGATCGCGTTGTCACCGGGGGCGATCGGACTCATCGCATTCAGCGTGCTCAACGGAATCGGCAACTCGATCCTGTGGGTGATGGGAGTTCCGTTTATGGCCGCCAACAGCCGGATTGAGGAACGCACGCACCTGTTCAGCATGCAGTTTTCCCTGAACACGTTCTCCGGTTTTTTCGGATTTCTGATCGGGGGAAGCCTTCCCATCATGTTCGCTCACGTTCTTCGGTGTGGATCTGGCGCCCCGCTTGCCTATCAGGCCACCCTGTTCACGAGCGCCGGGGTTATGGCTATTGCGGTGATTCCCCTTGCCCTGATCAGTGAGCCGCCACGCCCCGTCCATACTGAGGTTCTTCGCTTTCGCGCTGCATTCGCCCAGCCAACGCTCATCATTAAACTCCTCATCCCGGAGATCGTGATCGGGTTCGGTGCCGGCCTGCTCGTCCCGTACTTTAACGTGTTCTTTAAACAACAATTCGCTGTTTCCGACGGGATTCTCGGCACGCTGTTCGCCGGCCAGGCAGTGGGAATCGGTATCGCCACCCTCGCCGGACCGCTGCTTGCCGCACGCTGGGGCAAGGTGCGCGCGGTTGCGATCACCCAGTTCGCTTCGATCCCGTTTCTTCTCATGCTGGGGTACTCACCGCTGTTCGTGGTCGCGGTTGTCGGGTTTCTCGCCCGCGCCGCGTTGATGAACATGGGTGGGCCGCTGTACTCCGCGTTCACGATGGAAAAGGTGGGGGCGGGTCGGCGCGCGGCGGTGAACGGCTTACTCACCATGAGCTGGAGCGGCAGCTTTGCAATCGCCAATTGGATAAGCGGTCGTCTCCAGGGAACGGTCGGGTTTTCACCGCTGTTTCTGTTCACTGCTGTTGCCTACGGCGTTGGGGCCGGGCTTGTCTATTTATTCTTCGCTCGGAGTCGCGCAAGCGAAGCGTAATCAGTGCGTCCTCCCACCGTCCGCCTTGACACGGTTGCCGTAACTCGGTAGAGTGCATTCCCCACGGAAGGAAAAATTATGACGGAGAAAATTCGTGAAACAACGAAGCGCGGCACGGTACAAGTCCGCCTCCCCGACGGTCGTACGTTCGAGGGACCAAAGGGCACCCCACTTGTCGATTTCTTCCGCACCGCATTTCCGCGCGCGAGCGATCCACCGGTAGCGGCGATCGTCAACGACAAACTCATTGAGCTCGGACAGCCGGTGGAGATCGACATCGACGCCGCTCCAGTGTTGCTGTCCGATTCGGACGGGATCCGCATCTACTGCCGCAGTCTGTCGTTCCTCCTCATCGTTGCTGCCAACAAGCTGTTCCCACGCGCGCGTCTCGACATCGATTATTCCGTGCCGTACGGCGGGTATTTCTGTCGCGTCGAGGGACGTGACCCGTTCACCGCTGACGAGCTCGGGCAGATCAAGGAGCGCATGCTGGCGTTGGTCGCGGCGGACCACTCGATCGTGCGGCAACGACTAAACGTGTCCGATGCGCAGAAGATATTTGCCGATCGCGGCGAAGAGGGGAAGGTGAAACTCCTTGCCGAGTACAAGGAGGACCACATTCACCTGTATGAACTCGACGGCTTTCTTGACTATTTTTACGGATACATGGTCCCGTCGACTGGCTACCTGCGCACGTTTGCGCTCGATACGTTCCCGGGTGGGTTCATCCTCCGGTTTCCACGCCGCGAGGCTCCGACCAAGCTCCTACCGCCGCAGCGATTCACGACATTGCGTGAGGTGTTCACCGAGTACGGCGAGTGGTTGCGGCTGTTGGGCATCCGTCATGTCGCCGCGCTGAACGATGCCGTCCGCACCGGGCGCATCGAAGAAGTGATCCTCGTCTCAGAGGCGCTGCACGAACAGCGGATCGCCGAGCTGGCAAGCATCATCTCGCGCCGTCACGATGAGGACCATCGGCTTGTCCTGATTGCGGGCCCGTCGTCATCGGGCAAGACCACGTTCTCCAAGCGACTCGCCGTCCAACTTATCGCTACCGGGATCCGCCCGTACCCGCTGGGAATGGATGATTACTTCCTTCCGCGCGACACTTTGGTCGAGAACAACATCGACTTCGACTCGCTGGGAGCGCTCGATGTGAAGTTCTTCGAGGACCAATTGCACACCCTGCTCGCGGGCAAGCCGGTCACTCTGCCCCACTACAATTTCAAGAGTGGGAAACGCGAGGAGGGACCAACGGTACAACTCGCCCCGGACCAAGTGTTGATCGTTGAAGGAATCCACGGCCTTAATCCAAATTTGCTCGGCAACTTCCCCGCTGGCGACGTGTTCCGGATATTCGTGTCCCCGCTTACCCAGCTCAACCTCGACCGCCACAACCGCATTCCCACCACGGACACCCGCCTTATCCGCCGCATCGTGCGCGATTCCATCTACCGCAACTACCCGGCGG
>WFSM01000057.1 GCA_015485945.1 Candidatus Bipolaricaulota bacterium
ACCTGCGCCACGTACCGGCTGAGGGATTCACCCTTTCCGAGCGGCGATATCGAAAAATCGACGAGCATATTGTACCTCCTAACGCTAAAGGGCTAAAAAGGTGCTTCAGTAGTTACCATAACTGGTACAGGGAATACTCCATTGCGAATTATCAAAGCCAATAACTTAGCCTTATCCATAGTAAATCCATCACTTATAAGAGCGCAGCTTTGCACGTTTTTCCAACTTTCTTTCGCCGCTGCTTTAAGGGAGGTGGTTATGCGTCGCACTGAATAAATTACATTATCCATCACTATAGCTACAGAATCATTTTCAGAGAGAGCACTCACGACCTCAGAAAAGAGCACTGCTCCATCTTTTGTGAAAGCCAGCCTGATGTAAGGTGTCCCATCAGCTGCTTGCTCTACAGCAGCATTAGCTATAGAACCACTTGTCAATAATGGTTTAGCTTTTACCACATAAGGTATGCCATCTCGGTCTTTTAAGACTTCCTGTGTAGGCGATGTTGGAATGAGGTTAACGTTAGGGCCATTGCCTGCCTTGACTATTTTCAAAAATTCTATCCGCCCGGTAGATTCTAAAAGACGTCTAATTTGAAGCTCTTCTATGTCGTTTAGTTTTCCAAAAACCTTTACTGCAATCCGGCCAGATCCTATAGATTTTACCTCCACGTTTTTAACGTCATATTCGTTTACACGGCGCTTCATAATACTAACAATCTGATTTATTACCTCGTTTAGGTAATTCTGATCCATTTGCGCTGCGCCGGAAACCTCAAGAACGTATCTAACTCCCATAGCTGAGTTAGTGTTAAGGACTATCGTCAATTTTAGATTAACTGTAGACCTTAAGCCACCACTGTTGCCTACTACTTTAAGGGGATAAGTCCCAACGGGGGCATCATTTGTGGCCGCTAGAGTAAGTACAGAAGCATCTTCAGTCACAGGGTTGGGATCAAAACTAGCATTGACTCCTGTCGGCGCACCAGTTGATGAAAGGGTTATCTTCTGTGCGAATCCATTTTCCCTAGATACACTAATAGAAACAGAACCTCTCCCATTCTGCTCAATAAAAACCCCTCCTGAAGATAATGACAGAGAGAAATTTCCCGCCCTTTTGCCACATCCGAATAGCAGCAAAAGGATAACGATAAAGGCGATACAAATCTCCGCTTTTAGAAGCTTCATAACAAATTTTTATGCTATTTCGAGGCCGAAGTCAAATCAGTATTTCAGGTGCCAGGTCGCCTGGTCGCCCGCACCGATGATGTCGATCGTGCGTTTCACGGGATTCAGGGTGACGTACGCCCACGACGGCTTGCTGTTGTGTTCGTCGCACAGCTGGTCGAACGTGATGTAGTGGATCCCGTCGATCACGGTGTGGACGTTCCTGTGTTCGTGCCCCTGGAACACGGCGATAACCTTGCCTGAGTTCTCAAGCACCTTCTGCACCGCTTTGTTATCCAGGATCTCGGGGCCACCGGACAGCAGGTCAAAATCGACATCGAGGCGCTGGTGCACGCATACGATCGTCGGCTTGTCCGTCTTCGCCAGGTCCTGCTTCAACCAATCGAGCTCGAACTGAGGGATATTCCCCTGCACAACCCAGCCAGCATGGGACAAATCCTTTCCATTTTTATCGTACTGCGCGTCGAGAATGACGAAGTGATACGCGCCGGCGTCAAAGCTCTCGTACGTCTTGGTGGCGCCGGTATGGGCGAGAAACTCGGCCTTGGACAGGTCGTAGACGTCGTGGTTACCGAGCACGTAGTAGCGCGGGCCGTGGAACTGGGCGTAGATCGCCTCCGCTTTTTCCAGGATGCCGACGATCCGCGCCGGCTTGCCAAGCGGAGCACCGAGGACAAATCGCCCGTTGACAAAATCACCGAGTTCGATCATCAAATCGGCCGGCCACGCGTTCATCGCCTTGATGCACGCACCCAACCGTTCGGGGTAATTGGTCATGATCTTCCCTTCACCGGGGGAGTTGGTATCGTGGGCATGCAGGTCGGCAAAAATCCCGACATGAAGGACTGATTCCGTTCCCGCCGCCATCCCCGGTGCAAACGCGGCCGCGATAAAGACCACCGTTACCGTCAATACAAGTATCGCCGTTACTGATAATCGCATTTTCATCCCTCCTCGGGGATAGTCTAGCTTCCCACGGCTCCGGGTGCAATTCGCGCGCGCCGCCGGTATCCTGAGGGGGGAAAGGAGTGATGGATGCGTATATCGGAGATTCAAACTAGAGTGCATGAAACAGCGGTGGAACACGGGTGGTGGGAGCAGCCGCGCCCGGTTGGAGAAGTGTTGATGCTGATGGTGACGGAACTGGCCGAGGCGATGGAGGCGTATCGGGAAGGAAATCCGGAAAGCGACAAGATCCCGGGCTATTCCAAGCTTGAGGAGGAACTCGCTGACGTGATCATCCGTGTACTCGACTTTGCCGGTGGTGCCGGACTCGACATTGAGAGAGCATTGGCGGCGAAGATGGCGTACAACGATACCCGTCCCTACCGCCACGGGGGTAAACGCGCTTAGCTCGCTTGGGCTCCGCGGTGAAACGCGGTCAGGTTAATTTCAGCAAGCTCTTCCGCCTTGCGGGAAAACAGGGCCGTGATCGCTTGGGCAAGCGCGTCCGGTGGTAGGCCGATGAATTCCGCTCCAGCTCCGAGCAGGACCATGTTTGCGCTTTGGAGCGATCCCACCTCGCGCGCGATCGCCACCGCATCGATCAGCCGGTGGCGGCGTAACCCACGCAGCGCGGCAATTACTCTATCATCAGCAGGATAATTTGCGATATTCTTCATGGGAACGGAGTTTGCCACCACTATACCGTCGGAAGACAGATACTCCAGATAACGCAGCGCTTCCAACGGCTCCATCGCCAGGATTAAATCGGCGTTCCCTTTGGGGATGACCGGAGAATGAATCGGGCGGTCGGAGATACGGACGTGCGACTGCACCGCCCCGCCCCGCTGTGACATACCATGCACCTCGGACTGCTTAACGATCAGCCCCTGATCGAGCGCTGCCGTGCTGATCACTGCCGCCAACGTGAGCAGCCCCTGCCCGCCGACACCGGCGAGGATGATGTCTCGATTCATCGCTTTGCCTCCGGTTTCTTCCCCGGTTTCTTCTCCGGTTTCTGTTGCCGTTTCCGCTGTCGCGCCCGCCGCGCCGCCGTCTGGACACACTCCCGCCGCGCAATCACCACCGACAGACCACGGTAGTCGATTTCTTCCTGCAACACCCGCACGTTCTCGTCGTGCTTAGGCGGGATTGGAACGATCACCCGGACGTGGTCCGGGGCAACCCCGATGCCGCGACATATGTTCTCCAGCCGGTTGGTGGCCTGTGACGGCTGCCCGCCGGTCATTGCCACCGTGAGGTTATCGAGAATGATAACGGTGATCGGCGTTCCTTCCTGCACGCAATCGAGCAATCCTGTCATCCCAGAGTGGGTAAACGTGGAATCCCCGATCACTGCTATCGCGGGATGCAGGCCGGCGTCGGCCGCCCCTTTGGCCATCCCAATCGACGCCCCCATCTCGATGCACGTATCCACCGCTTCGTACGGCGGCAGCGCCGCCAGTGTGTAACAGCCGATATCGGAGAACACGCGGCCGCGGTCACCAAGCGCCGCGATGAGGGCACGGAACGTGTCGGCATGCGGACATCCTGGGCACAGCGCCGGCGGCCGGGGAACGACAAGTTCCGGAGGTGTGACCGTCGGTGCGCTCGTCACCCCGAGTGCGGCCGCGACTGCCTCCGGGGTCAATTCCCCAGTGCGGGGCAGGGTCCCGTCAAGGCGCCCATGCACCCGCGGATTCGGAGAGAATCCACGCAGCCGTGCCTCGATGAACGGGTAACCGTCCTCAACAACCAACACCTCGTCACATTCGCTCACAAACTTGGCAATAAGATCAGTGGGAAGCGGGTACTGCGACACCTTGAGCACCGGATGCGGAATGGTATTCGGAAACAGCTCACGCACGTACGCATACCCAAGACCAGCGGCGATGATGCCCACCGATCGGTCGCTGCCGGCGACCACCCGGTTGAATGCGCTGACTTCGCTTTCAGCGACGAATTGCGATTGCGTTAGCACGAGGCGTGCGTAGTTACGGCGCGCGTTTTGCGGCAGGAGGATAAACGTCTGCGAATCGGCAGGGAGGCGGATTTCGTTCTCATGCCGGATGGCGCCGCGCTCGATCGGCGCCCGCGAATGGGCAAGCCGGGTGACCAATCGCACGAGCACCGGGGTATGATAGCGTCCGGAGAGATCAAATGCGTAACCGGCCATGTCATACGCTTCTTGCGGGTCGGACGGTTCAAGCACCGGAACGCCGGCAAACTCGCCGTAAAAGCGCGAATCCTGCTCGTTCTGCGAGGAATGCATCGACGGATCGTCAGCGACGGCGATGACAAGACCCCCGTTCGCCCCAGAAATTCCGGCGTTGATAAACGGATCGGCGGCAACGTTCAGGCCGACGTGTTTCATGCTCACAAGCGCGCGCTTCCCAGCGTAACTCATTCCCAACGCTGCTTCTAGCGCCGCCTTCTCGTTTGTCGACCACCGGGAATGAAGCGAACTCGGCGCCGTCCGCTGCACGTACTCAAGGATCTCGGTGGATGGCGTGCCGGGATAAGCGTACGCCCCGGAGATCCCAGCATCGAGCGCTCCCTGCGCCACCGCCTCGTCCCCCAACAAAAACATCCGGCTCATTTCTCTCCTCCCGAGGGGCAAAGGATAAGCCGTTACAAACACAGCCGCAACCGGCGGCGATCGCACCCGCATTGCCACAATGCGGCAGGGACAGAACACACGGCTGTTTCTTGCTCACCTGCGGAGGGATTGGTATACTGCCAGGGTATTCTTCAATCACGTAAGGGGGAACGACACATGGGGCAAGCGAGGAACATTTGCTTGCTGGGGCATTCCGGCTCCGGCAAAACCACCCTCGCCACTTCGTTACTGAAGAAAGGCGGCGTTAAGGAAGA
>WFSM01000058.1 GCA_015485945.1 Candidatus Bipolaricaulota bacterium
CGAGAATGTTGGGTTTCAAGACCTGTCCCCGAATCCTGTCAAATCGCCAGTCAGACTTAGCACACCGGGTGGTACAACTTTTTCACCGCACCGCCTTTTTCACCGCACCATCCACCTGCGAGGTTTCCATACCGTAGAACGCTTTCAGAACGTTTTCTCCCTCTCTGGCGCGTATCCCATCTCCAGGCTTCAGTGGGGTATCAATCATTGTATACGCGAATGAGAACGTCCCAATGACCCAAGCCCGCTTGCGCAACGCTTGCAACAATCCCTCAAGCTGGCGTGCCTGTGCCTGCTCGCCCGTAGGATCATCAGTACTTGGAGTTGAAGGCACTGCCACTTGGTACATAACAATTGGTTTCCGATACTTAGTATAGAGAGGATCCAGTTTTCTCATAAAGAGACTGTCATAGGCTGTCTCCCATTCTTCAACACTGGCTGACGCCGGGAGGTTTGGGTGTCCTGTCTGATAAGTTGTGATTCCAACCCAATCTGCCAAGCTGGGGAAATCGTAACTAGTTCCCGGATAAC
Source organism: Candidatus Bipolaricaulota bacterium (assembly GCA_015485945.1). GTDB lineage: Bacteria > Bipolaricaulota > Bipolaricaulia > UBA7950 > UBA9294 > S016-54. Next base: position 532 of record WFSM01000058.1, read on the forward strand.
CAATAAGGAGAGAACCGTGAAAAACTGTGCGGACATCTGCAATCAGGGATTGAATTGCTTTATCGAATGCTTGTACCTCTGCTTCACCACTAAACGCGTCTGCGGACGGGAAGGCATGAAAGCAGTACCCGGGTAAGAGTAATGCCTCTGTTCCCGTCTCCTGTGCCACTTGCGCGTTCCACATCCACAGCTTTCTCGCTTCTTTTATCCACCCCTCCCACCACTCGTCGGAATGGCTACCACATATGCCCTTCCGTACGCCAAACTGAGGAGCCAGAAGCACGTGCAATCCATAGGTGTGAGCCTCTTTGATTTGATTGATGAGCACTTGGCGAGGGGTTAATACACTATTTGCAAGCAATGGCCTAGATTCCACCGTCGGCATAGGCGACACTTGGCCATACGACCATATGCTGGAGACAGCTACCCATGTTCCGTTGTGGGCCCGGATGCGATCAAAGGTTGTAGAGAGCAACGGAACGAAGCTTTGCGACCAATAGTCGACCGGATAGTAGCCACAAATGAAGTCGGGGGGCGTCAGTGGCGTCGATCCATCGGAGGAAGCGCGCGCGGTGTCAGAGCCTGTCCAATCATCTGGGATGTAGGCCCATGCGGAGATGGTGTCTTCCACAACTGTATCATGTGTCCCAAATATAGCCGTGCGCGTGGGGTTCCCCTTCTCAATCCCATCCATGTCTCCACCGAGCACATAACTATAACTAAATGAATCACCTGGATTGCCGTATGCGTAAAACACCCACTTATTACTTCCAACTTGGGTCATCCAATGCATAGGACCATTATCCAGGACTATGGGCACACCAGCAGGGGTTGAACTCGGCGTTGTTACGTAAATCGAGAGTAACGTCGTGCCGGGAGACCCCCAACGTGTGATCCAGTCTATCTGATGTGTCGTGCTAGGAGAGACGACAAGGGTTCGATCCACCATCTGCCCATCACTGTCTCTTTCGCTGCCGTAGAACCAGGTGCTTATCGAATAGTGGTACTCGATGTGCATCCCGTCGAACAACTGCACACTGAGCGTAGCATGGTTTCCGTCACGCTGCATCACTGGTAAGTTCATCCCGGGCATTGGGGGAGTATTTAGATCATTACCAGATATCCTAGCCCCCAATTGATATGCGCTACCAAAGATTCTAATCTCCGCATATTCTGGGGTATTAGCAGGCAGGGCGACGTCAAAAGTAACAGAAACGGGCTGAGCGGGCGACATTGCGATGTTAAGGGTTGTCTTTTCTCCTTCTTTGATGACCGCAGTCGTCTCTACAAAGTGATGATCCCCGAGGGTCCGATACACCATGACGCGTTGTGTCCCCACTGCTAGCTCCGGAAACTCAAAATAGCCATCGTAATCTGTTGCAATATGAATGCCACCGGCTACAACATTTGTATCGACTAACGGCTTGCTGGTCACAGCATCGACAACGCGCCCAGCAAGTGAACCAACCTGTGGAACTGAGTTGATGTCAGCCCATGCAGCGACTGTGTCCTCGATGAGAGAGTCCTCTGAGCTGACGACAAGTAGCCGACTATCGATTTTCAAAGTGTTAGATGCAGCTTCTCGTGTGGTCTTCCATTGCGACCAAGATTTCTCATCCCAGCGATCGTAGGTGTACCGAATAAGGCTACCTTCTTCTAGAGGAACGGTTGTTTCCAGCACACCCGGAGAAACGGGCGATAATTCAACGTGCTTCCGCCAATCCCAGTCATGAAACGGCATTATGAGGAGATAAACAGGCTCGCCAGGGGGCGTACTGGCTGGTATATGGACGCGGAATGTTACATCGACTAGTCTCGCACTTCCGAAGCACGGGGCAGCCAAACTACCTAAGACGGCAGTTACAAGGATTGTATATACCAATAAGAAAGCAAACCATCTATATAGTTTCATATACACTCCTTTTAGTCTTATCTATGTATCAATCCTGCCATATAACATTATTAATATCCTAACATTAAATTACAGGAAACCGAAGGCGGGCTTCGTGATCTAACCCAACATCTCAGTGCAATTCATTCTCGCTCCCGCCACGGGTGTTCCTGCCCCTCGTTGCGTTTGCGGCTGCGGCGGAGGAACGTCGGGATGTCGAAATCGTCACTTCCAACGCGGCTTTCCTTTTCCAGCTTGGCGAGCATGGTCTCGTTGCCCAGTGACGGGCCCTCCTCTTCGCCGGCGTAGGAAACGGAGAACCCAGTGGCGATGACAGTGAGGCGTACTTTCTCCATTCCGTCGCGGATTGCAGTGCCGAAGATGATATCCGCCTTATCGGACACGGCCTCGCGAATCAGGGACGCCGCCTCGGTTACCTCCTCCAACGTGAGGTCTGCCCCACCGGTGATGTTCATGATCACCTTGCGCGCACCTTTGATCGAACCATCAAGCAGCGGGGACGAGATCGCGTTGCGCGCTGCTTCCTTGGTCTTGCCTTCACCTTCGCCCTCGCCGATTCCCATCATCGCGGTGCCAGCGTCGCGCATCACGCTCTCGATATCAGCGAAGTCGAGGTTGATCATGCCGGGGACGGTGATCAGATCGGAGATTCCCTCCACTCCCTGGCGCAGGATCTCATCGGCCATCTCGAACGCCTTGGTGATCGGGGTGTTGGCCGGAGCGACTTTTAACAGCTTGTCGTTGGAGATGGTAATCAGGGCGTCGACCGCTTGTGATAATCGTGCAATCCCGGTCTCGGCCTTCTCGGCGCGGGCCAGCCCCTCAAACGAGAACGGTCGCGTGACGATCCCAGTGGTGAGGATTCCCGCCTCTTTGGCGAGTCCAGCGATCACCGGCGCGGCACCGGTTCCGGTTCCGCCTCCCATTCCGGCGGTGATGAACACCATGTCCACACCGTCGATGAGGTCCATAATCTCTTCCCGGCTCTCTTCCGCGGCTGCCTTGCCGATTTCCGGGTTTCCGCCGGCGCCGAGGCCACCGGTCAGCTTACGCCCGATCTGCAGAGTACTGTGAGCACGAACGACTTCCAGCACCTGGGCGTCGGTGTTCACTGCGACGAGCTCCACCCCTTGCACGCTCGTGTCGAACATACGGTCGACCGCGTTGCCACCGCCACCGCCGACCCCGATCACCATTAACCGCGCCGGGGGAGTGAGGTTCTTCTCCTCTGCCATCTTGACTACCCTCGGAAAAAGCGATTGAACCACGCGAACAGTTTGCCGATTAACGACGCTTGCCGCTTTTGCTGTGCGCGGCGCGTCTTCTGAAAGTCCCGGCTCTCGACGGCATATCGCAGGAGCCCGATTGCGGTCGCGTAGATCGGTGACTCGACGATGTCGCGTAACCCGTGGATTCCCTGGGGGATCTTCCCGCGCCGTACCGGGATTCCGTACCGCTGGGCGGCGAACTCGGCGATCCCGTCGAGGAGTGACGTCCCACCGGTAAGAACCAGCCCCGCCGGGACGAGGTCGCGATAACCAGCGTCCTCCACTTCTTGCATTCCAAGGTCGAGGAGCTCCTCGACGCGCGGCTCGATGATCTTGGCGAGCTTTTTGCGGGATACCATCTTTTTCTCGTCCCCGCCGATGGTAGCCACCTCAATCTTTTCGTCCTCGGATACACTGTCCACGAGCGCGGTGCCAGCCGTCTTTTTGATCAGCTCCGCCTCCTCAATTGGCGTCTGCAGGCCGACGGTGATGTCGTTGGTGATGTGTTCACCCGCAATCGGGATCACCTTGGAGAACCAGATGTCGCCGCCACGGAATACGGAGATGTCGGTCGTGCCGCCGCCGATGTCCATCAGGATTACGCCGAGTTCCTTCTCCGCCGACGACAGCACCGCCATTGATGAGGCGAGCGGTTCGAGCACGATCTGCTCGATTCCAATTCCCAACGCTTCCACACACCGTACCAGGTTGTGCACCGCGGTGATCGCCCCGGTAACGATGTGTACGTCGACTTCGAGACGTGTGCCCGTCATTCCGACCGGATCGGTGATCCCGTCTTGACCGTCGACAATATATTGGCGCGGGATCACGTGAATCATCTCGCTCTCGGGCGGAAGTTGGATCGCCTGCGCCGTTTCTACCACGCGGCGGACGTCGTCCTCGGTGATGATTCGGTCCGGTCGGTTGATGGACACGGTGCCACTGTTGTTGATCGAAGTGATGTGTTTGCCCGCGATTCCCACGTACACCGAGGAGATCTTGACGTCAGCCATGTTCTCCGCCTCTTCCACTGCTTTGCGGATGGAGGAAATCGTGCGACCGATGTCGACCACAACACCCTTTTCTAGGCCGTGCGATTCAGCCTTGCCCAGCCCGATGATCTCAATCGATCCGTCGATTATGTTTCCGACCAGTGCGACAACCTTGGTGGTCCCCACATCGAGACCGACCACCACCTTTTCTTTTCTCATCGGTTCACCACCTTACGGGGCACAAGTATCGCCTCACCCCCAA
>WFSM01000059.1 GCA_015485945.1 Candidatus Bipolaricaulota bacterium
GACAGGTTGATTCCCATCACGCCGCCGCGATCGGCGAGCGCCCGAATTTGATCGTCGGTTAGATTGCGCAGAGTCGGGCACAGCGCACGGCAGTTGGAATGGCTGGCGATGAACGGTCGCTTCGCAACCTCGAGCACGCGTTCGAACGCTGCGTCTGACAGGTGTGAGACATCGACCATTACCCGCAGCTCCTCGGCAAGCTCAACAAGCTTAATCCCCTCAGCAGTGAGTGGGGTGTTCGTGCCGAACGCCGTCCCGGAAAACGGGTTGTCCTGCCACGCCGGGATAACGTTACGTACGCCGAGATCGTAAAAATGCTGCAGGTTCTCTGCTTTCCCTGCCAGCGGATCCGCCCCTTCCAAGCCGATGATTGCTCCAATCGGCCCGGTAGGGCACGCCGCCGCCAACTCGGCCGCGGTGTGGACTATCTCCATCTTCCCGTCACTGTCTGCAACCATCTCGTTTATCGCCGTGATCATCGCGTCAGCGCGAGCCCGCTCATTCCCGGGATTGTGCGCGCTCAGGACAAAACACGCGAACACCTGAGCACAGGAACCAGCGGCAAGCATGCCAGGAAGGGAGACATGCCCATCTCCCTCCCCGGTGATAAAGTCCAGCTTGCCGTCGAGAACCTTCATCACGGTGTCGCAGTGGGTATCGAAAAACTTCATCGTACCGCGATCACCTCAATTTCGATCGGTGCCCCCTTAGGAAGATCCTTTACCGCAAATGCGGCTCGCGCTGGGTACGGCGCGGTAAAGAACTCGGCATATACTTCGTTCACCGCGGTGAAGTCCGCAATATCCGCGAGATACACTGTCGCTTTGACAACATCGTCCATCTTAGCTCCAGCGGTTTTCAGCACGGCACGCACGTTGGACAGTGCCTGCCGCGCCGCCACTTTGATGTCGTCGGTAATAAGCTCGCCGCCCGCGGTGAGCGGAAGTTGTCCGGAGACGAAGATGAGTTCACTAACATCTCCGATTTTGATCCCCTGCGAGTACGGGCCCACCGCCGCCGGTGCCTGATCAGTGACAAGCTTGTTCTTCACGCGTCCTCCCGTTAAATCAAGCCAAGCTTTTCGCCGCCTTCCTTGAACGCCGCGATTGCCTGATCGAGTTGGTCTTTGGTATGCCGTGCTGAGATCTGCACCCGGATACGTGCTTTATCCCGCGCCACCATCGGGTAAACAATCGGCAGAACGTAGACGCCCTTCTCCCACACAAAGTCGGCAAGCGCTTTCGCCGTTTTGCTCTCTCCGCACATAAGCGGAATAATCGGGGTCTCGGTGCTCCCGGTATCGAACCCAAGATCCTGCACCTTGGCAAGGAAGTAGTTGCGGTTGTTCCACAGGGACTCAAGCCACTGCGGCTCGGTTTCGAGGACGTCGATCGCCGCGATGCACGCCGCCGCCACCCCCGGGGGGACAGCCCCGCTCAGCAGCCAACTTCGCGACTTGTTGAGCGCGTACTTGCGCAGCGCCTCGCTTCCGGACACGTGCCCACCGATCACCCCAAACGCCTTGGAGAATGTCCCCATCTCAACGTGGACATCCTCATGAGTAAGGCCGAAGTGACTCACGATTCCGCGACCGTTCTCACCGAGCACCCCCTCGCCGTGCGCATCGTCGACGTAGACTCCGGCTCCGTGGTCACGGGCGATTCTCGCGATTTCGGAAAGCGGTGCGAGGTCGCCGTCCATCGAGAACACCCCGTCGGTGATGATCCAAATGTGATTGTACGGCGGGTCATGTTTCTCGGCCTCGTCCATCACCCGGGCGAGGTCTTCCATATCCTTGTGATGGTAGATCATGCGATCGGCGTGCGAGATGCGGATTCCGTCGATAATTGAGCCGTGGTTCAGTTCGTCGGATACGAACAGATCACCGCGGCCGGCGAGTTGCGGAATCAATCCCTCGTTGGCCATGAACCCGGTTTGATAAGTGAGGGATGCCGGCGCGCGCTTGAACTTGGCGAGGCGACGGTCGAGCTCCTCATGTAGGTCCATATCTCCGGCAATTGACCGGTCGCTTCCCGCTCCCGCTCCGTACTTGCGGGTCGCTGCGATCATC
>WFSM01000060.1 GCA_015485945.1 Candidatus Bipolaricaulota bacterium
CCGGTGCGGTTGTGGCGGTAGCGGGAGATCGGTTCATGCGGGGCAAGTTCTTCGAGCCAGTCCTCGTAGTCGGCGAGCAGGCCGGGTTCGTCGTCGTTGATGTACACGCTCGCCGTAATGTGCATCGCGTTCACCAGACACAGGCCCTCTTTAACTCCGCTTTCCCGCACCGCCGCCGCCACCTGCGGGGTGATGTTGATGAACGCCCGCCTGGTCGGAGTCTCGAACCACAGTTCCTTACGGTAACTCTTCATTGGGTATCCCCCCTCTTCCTTGATCCGGTAGGTACTCTCTAAACTGGGTACTAAGCTCATGGAAAAGCCACTCGCGAAACTCTCTGACCTCAGCTATGAATTCTTGGACTTCATAATCGCTGATTGCGCCAGCTTGATCGTACATCAATGTGTTCCGTTTCCGTCGGGCCCGCTCAAAGTCTAAGGCGAATCGACGTTGCTCGGGAGGAAGGAGTCGCTTCAATTCCCTAAAGGTGCGGGTATGGTGGGAGTGCGCTCCGATGCGGATGTGCTGAACCCGGAGAAAGATGGTCGCAAGCTGGAGTGCCGCGTGGTAAGCAAAGGCAAAACGTCCATCGGGATAAAGGCTTTTGATCTTAGCCTGAGCGAGATCCCGCTCTACTAAGCGCAAAAGATTTGTAATCTCCTCCCGCGAGGTGGGCTCGTGATGGAGATCGTCATCCTTCAGCAATAGATCTAAGCACCTCCTCATTCCCGATTAGGAAGATCTTTCGGTCGCTCATAACAGAGGAGACGAAGTGATCGCCGTTATTCATTCGCTGGTTTATTTCCTCACGTGTAAATACGGTAGCATTCAACTCCCTTCCTATTTCTTCTTCGAGCTGTGCGAGGATAGAAGTCAACCCTCGCGCAGGGACATCCCCAATAATGAAAACGTCCACATCGCTTTCTAAGTTTTCGGTACCTTTCGCGTATGAGCCGTATATAAAGGCCACGTCGATATTACCTTGCTTGGCCAATGCCTCCCTAAGCCGGTCGCCGATTCCGACCGTCCTCAGAATGATCGCTTTAAGTTCGGGAAAGATCGGGAAGTCGCGATTGACGCGGAAATAGACGTTGTTTCCGCGGCGCTCTCGTTTAAGAAGGCCAATTTCCGTGAGGCGCTTAGTTTCTTGTGTTACAGCGTGCGGTGGTAGATCGAGTTGGCGGGCGATCTCTCGAAGGTAGAACGCAGAGGCAGGATTTAACATGAACAAGCTCAGGATCTTCACTCGGGCCTCTGAACCGAATAATTGTTTCAGCACCGCAACCTCCGCACAACTGTACAATAATCATGGTCAATTGTACAACTAAATTATACAGTTGGCGCCTTCCACGTGCCGACACTCATCCCCGCTCTTCCACAATCCTGATCTCTTCTTCCGTGAGCCCGTACAGGCGATAGACGATCTGATCGATGAGACCGTCGGTGAGGTGGAGCTTCTCCTTGATGGGGATGAGGGCGGATAGGCTGCTTTCGTACGCCTGCCTCACCTCCTGCATGAATGTCGGCGTGAGCTTCCGCCCGATGTGGTTCTTGTTCTTGCGCAGGATTGCCCAGAATTCATCGAAGGAGAGCGTGTCTTCACCCTTCTGATAGTCGCCGAGGTAGTTTCTGAGCTTCGTCTTGCCGGAAAGGGCATCGATCCCGGTATTCCCCTTTTTGTCCGGTTTAACTTCCAGCTCCGCCTCAAGCCATTCCAGGAATTTCCTGATCCTGGTCTGCTTTCCCTTGTTCAGCTCAATCATCTGTTTGGCAAGGAACGCGAGGACATCGTGGACGACATCGGACTGTTCCCACGGTGCACCTTCCGGGATCTGCCAGTCCTTGTTCAACGGATCGGCGTTGTGCTTCTCGACCAGTTCGGGATCGGGAGTGTGCACCTTCTCCAACCGGGCGTCGATGAATTGCAGTAATTCCCTAAAAACGGCGTCAGTTTCCATTGTCCCGTTCCATAAATTCCCCAACGGAAAGACCGATCTCTTTGATAATTCGAGCGATAGTGCCCTTGCGAATCTCTTTGGTTTTATACCGTGGTACGGGGAGCACCTTCCCATCGCTATCCCTTACCCAAAGCTCGTGAGGACCCTTACCTTGACGGTAAAAGCGGAACCCTAATTTCTTCAATCGGCCCGTAACTTCGCGATATTTCATCCCGCGCACGCGTGTCATCATTGTTAAATTTCAATAGGGATGGTGAAGGATAGTTTTTCTTGAAGCTTTAGCTCATCTAACTCGCTTTTTAGAAGAGGCTCTCCACGCTCGTCGCGGTATTCCAAGATCATCTTCACCACATCTAAACAGTTAAAGATGGCCTCCTCAATGGTATCACCTTCGGCGAAAGCTCCCTGGATCAATGGGCAATTTGCCAAGAAACCGTCATCATTGCGTTCAATGGTCACGGGAAGATGGGCGATCCTTTTTGTTTTCATCGCTGTTTAACCTCCAACGTCACGGCGCTTTACTAAAAGATACAATAGATGCCCACTCATTGTACTGCTGGGAAAGGAATCGGCTCATCGTGCTTACGCAAGCTTTCCAAGTATCCTTTGATAGCGTCTTTAATATTCACCGGGGCTTCTTCCCGAATTTTACCTTGGGAAATGCACCTAGGCAGAGTTGGGCGCGCGGCGATGTACATCCCGTCCTCATCCTGTTCGATTATGGTGCGGTACTTCACTTTTTCACCTCCAAGCCTAGGCTCTCCAACGCCTTAAGATACAAGTTCTTCCCATCCTTCACCAGCCGGGCTCGCTCGTCCTTAGGAGTGGTGAACGCAATGCGGCGGATAGGGAGCTGTGATACATAAACTTCATTGTGCTTGTAACCTGCCTGAAACTCGGGACTTACTTGCGCAAGGCGGTAATTACAGATGGTAGAGTTGAGAACAGCCGCTACGTAAAGCGGGGCTAGTTGACTGTCCTCCTTCAAAATAATACCATAGCCAGCACCAACACCAAATAATGATCCCGTATCATCAAATGTGAACGTTGCGTGAGGAGACAAATATGGACAAAGCAGTTTAGGCTGCTCAAACAACTTTGCATCTGGCACATACATTAACCCATACCACTTTCCTGACCTGTCAATAGGCGACTTCCCAAACCATAATCTCTCACCCAGTGAAGATCGATTTTCATACAGATAGGACCAGATGTGTGGAAAGTCGCGCGCTAGAACTTCCTCATTGTGGATAATCCCGTGCTTGTTATAAGGATAAATAAGAAGACCATCATTCCAATTTATCTCGAATCTATTAATGTGTTTTCCCTTCAAAAACCGGCGCAATAGCGATTTCTCAAACCCTCTTTGCTCCGCTAAACGGCTTGGTATGATCAGAACACTATCAGCTCCGGTTTGCACTCCCGCGAAAATATGCTCCACGATTTCGCCAAATGAATTAGAAAGAGTATCAATTTTTATATTCACAGCTTCTTGCTGAACTGAACTGAAGCGCCATCCCTCTATAGAAAGCGATGCAGAGGATATTTGGAATTCTCTTACTACCTCAATTGGCCCAGCGGTCGCCTGTTTATATAAAGTAAATTTCCTTTTGGGCTCTTCTTCACGCCTACGTCGGATCACAGGGATCAGAACATAGTTGATGACACCCGGGAATACCTGCTCGGTTCCAAAGTCTAGAATCTCTTCCACTCTATACTTCGAAAGTAACTCTCTAAAAACCCGTCCGGACTTCGTTCGGGCGAATTTGTTGGGGAAAATCTGGGAAAACCGCCCATTATCATTAAGTAACTGCAGACCTCGCTCAACAAAGAGCATGTAGAAATCAGATTTGTAACCGGATGCGTCATAAGTTGTTGCATAGAAAGTAGTATCCTGCTGGGAGTTACCTATTATGAGATACGGCGGATTCCCGATTACCGCGTCGAACCCGGGATTGGCGAGCGGGCGGCCGAACCGGTCGAAGAAGACGTCGGGAAACTCGAACTCCCAGTGGAAGAAGCGCTTCTCTTCTGCGATCTCTTGTGCGCGCACGAAGAACGGCTTTTCCTTCACCTTGTCGATTGCATTCCCCGCTGCGGCTTCGATCACCTGCGCGTAATCATCGTCGGTCAGCTTGTTCCCGAAGTGCGGAGAGAGCCAAACGTCCGCCGCTTGCTTATACTTGCCGATCCAGGCGTTCACCAGGGCCCATTGCTCTTTCTTCACCTCGATGTCCGATCGGGAATCGCTCACCGACTCCTTGATGAACGCGAGATGGCGGATCGCCTTACCTAGGTCCTCGACGAGCTTACTTTCCCACAGTCCGATCTCGAACGACTTACCGGATGGCGGCCGCTTGAGGTCGTTCACCGTTGCCCCGATGAGCGAGTTCCCGGTGCGGAGGTGATGGTCGAGGAACGAGAGGGGCTTTCCCTTGGCCACAGTGTGAAGCCAGAGCGAGAGCTTGGCGAGCTCGGTCGCGAGCGGGTTCAGGTCGACCCCGTAGAGGGATCGTACCGCCACCGTCCGTTTCAACTCCGGAACGGCCTCTTCTATTTCCTTCCCGGCTATTTCCGCTTCCAGCCCGGCGATCCGGCGGGCGAGGTAGTCGCAGGCGCTCACCAGGAAGTGGCCGGAGCCCATCGCCGGGTCGAGGATCTTCAGGTTCAACACCCGCTCCCGCGCCCCGGCGAGGAGCTTGCGTCTTTCCTCCTGATGGAGTCTCCGATTCTCCCCGCGGGCGCGGCGGATCTTCTCGTCCAGGGAGGCAAGTTCCTCCCGCAATTTTCGCTCGATCTCATCCACGAGCGGGCCGACGGTGTTCTCCACGATGTAGGAGACGATGCATTCCGGGGTGTAGTAGCTTCCCGTCCTCTTCCGCTCCGAGCGGTCCTTCTCCCAAACGAGGGACCCGTCCCGCAGAATCAACCGGTGTTCGAGGAGTCCCTCGTAGATCGAGCCGAGCTCGCGCACGTCGAGGGTGGCATAGTCGAAGAATCCGGGGTGTCCGTCCTCTTCGGTGCAGGCGAGGAGCCGGATCGCCTCGGCCAGGTAGCGGTCGCCGATCTGGTTGGTCTCGAGGAATGGATAGCGGGCCGGGTCGAACAGGCCGCCGTTGTACTCGTAGATCCCGAGCTCTTCGTTACCGCGATGGATGAACCCGAACAGGTCCCGCAGCCGCGACCACAGGGTGTGGGACTCCGCAAGCCACTCCTCACGGGATGCCACATCACGTTTGATTGCGTACAAGCCGATCCGGTCCCGGTAGACCAGGTTGCTCAGCGGGAGGAGCTCCTGTTCGCGAGCGCTCTCTGCGTACATGAGGAAGAGGAGGCGGTAGAGGAGGATAAGCGCGTTTTCGTGGATCTCGGAGAGGTCGTTCGGACTGAGGGATTCGTTACCGTCGAGGAAGCCCTGGCACAGGAGGCGTAGGGCGTCGAACACGTTCTCCTTAAGCTCGGTCCCGATCCGGCGTGCGTATTCCACGCTCTCGGTCAATGCCCGGTCGAGGAAACCGCTCTCCACGAAGCTCTTCGCACGGAAGAAGAGGAGGAAGTACTTGAGCAACTCGGGATCCTCCGCGGCGACGATGCTTTCCAGATCCACCTTGTAGAATGTATCGAGCTCATGCACCGTGTCGCGGTGGTAGAGCCGCCAGCGCCGGCCATTGGTGATCACTCCCCAGCGTACGCCGGAAAGGAGGATGTAGTCATGCATCTGGCTCGCCGGTCCGACGGCATCGAGGTCCACGTCCCACGCCTTGGCGTCCGCCACGGCGTGGGCGTGTTCGAACAGCTTCTTCTCCCCGTCGAACGCCTTTGCCGCCTGTTTCGTCTCCTCGTCCGGGAACAGGGCGTAGTCGGGCTGACGGTGCGTCTTGAAGATCCGCCGCGACGGTTGAACGAGGTAGGAGAAGCCAAGGATCTCGCTCAAGATCGGGCGGATCAGCTCCTCCTCCAGCCCGGCCTCGGAGGTGGCAGGCAGGGCAGCGACGAAAAGATCGCGCAGTCGAGCCTGAACGTCTTTCAGCTCTGCCTGCGGGATCTCCCAGTCCGACCACCCCTGAAGGCGTTCGGTGAGGAAATCGCCCGAGAATAACCGGCTGTTCCGATAGGGGACTTTAACCTCTTCCATCTCTTCTGCCATTTTGATGATCTGCCGGAGAAAAGCAAGCCAGTCTGGTTTGATTCAGGATGGAGCCGCTCATAGAATGGCGAGAATTCGGAGCATCGGAGGTCTCGAGGATGACCCAGTCGAAGATCATAATCAGGGAGGCGGAGAAAGAGGATTTTCCTAGCATCCGCGAGATTGCCCTGAGTGCGATGTTGCATCGCGAGAGTCTTTCACCGATCCGCGATCCAAGTGCGGCGGCGGAAAGACAGCGCGACCGCTATGCTCAATTGGCTGACCAGGGGCTGGACAGTCTTCCAACCGATTGGGCCCCCGCAGCATTCGTTGCCGTCGATGAGACGAACGATTCACCTGAAATCGTCGGCTATGTCTTACTCGCGCTGAATGCCACCGATGATTTTACTGGCGAGCAACAGGCCTACATCCTTGATATCGCGGTCAACCCCAACCACCAAAATCAGGGGATCGGTACGAAGCTCATGCAACAGGCGCATAAATACGCACGGAAAAATGGTCTGCGCTATATCGGACTGAGCGTAGCGGCTGGTAACGAGAACGCCCTCAGGCTCTATCGTAAACTCGGCTACATCGAAGAGTGGAAGCGGATGGCAACGAAGCTGTGATGACTGGATCACGGTGTTAGAACTGACATCAAGCTTGCACCCGCTGTGATAGTTGGAGTAACCGACCCCCGCAGCAAGCTGCGTAGCATTAGAGGTCCAACCAGAGCTGATAATCATGGTGAAGTTTGCTGTATCGCCCTGGGGGCGCACGGACATAGGGAAACAGCGTTGCACACAAGGTGCGACGTACGAAAAGCTGTTGTTTTCCGTAACGTCGGGTCTTGCTTGCCCTGTGGGGTCCTACTCTACTGTGGTGCCCGGCGTCCTCCGTCGCCGAGTTTATGCAGTCCGGACAAATAACGGACCGATTCGCCTCCGCTCCTCTTCCGCGGTAAAGTAGTGGCGAAACTCGCACGCGGAGATAGAAATGGAGGTAGAAATATGACATCAGAAGTTTTGGAATTCATCACCAGACGCAGATCGATCCGCAAGTTCACCGGAGCTCCGGTCCCGCGGGAGGCGCTCGTGACCGCGTTGCAGGCGGCAATGGCCGCTCCGTCGGCGAACACCGTCCAACCGTGGGAGTTCATCATGGTTACCGACAAGGAAAAGATAAAGGAGCTTTGTCTGGCTCATCCGTACGCGCACTTCGGGGTCAACGCCGGCGCCGTCGTAATCCCATTCGGGAAGAAGGAGGGATACAAGTGGTTCACGCATGATATGGCCGCGGCGACGGAGAATTTTCTTCTTGCAATCGCCAACCTCGGGCTCGGCGCCACCTGGTGCGGGATGGACGATGCCAGACAAGATTTGATCCGCCCGCTCGTCGGCCTGCCCGCCGATCTGTACGCATTCGCCCTCGTCCCGATCGGCGTTCCGGCTGAGAAGAAGCCGCCCCACACCCAGTACGAGGAGAGCAAGGTCCACTGGGAGGGCTACTGAGCTGTAATCCCTTGCCACAAACTGTTCGTGAGTGTATAAAGTTCATGATATGGACACAAGTACACGAAGCTAACGTTAATCTTCTGAGACATGGATTTGAGATATGCCACGAGCATTTCCCACTGGCTTACCAGCCATTTTTCGTGGGGCAACTGTTTTTTATCAGTGCACCGTGAGAATTCCGGAGTACATACCACCGGGCGGGGTAGATGGACTCGCTATGAGGAGTAATGTGCAGGTTTACTTCCGCAGAGAATCCAAGAAGAACAACTGGGCGTTATGCACAGCGCCTTGACACACTTCCCCGGCACGGCTACCATAATGCCGATTCTTGGGTCTGTAGCTCAGTTGGTTAGAGCGCTCGCCTGATAAGCGGGAGGTCCCTGGTTCGAATCCAGGCAGGCCCATTGTTTCCCCGATCACCGTCTTCGTAGCATAAGCGTGGCGGCGATGCCGCTAAATTGGACCGTTCACTATGCCTCTATTTACAATCCCGCGGGGGTGCCGTGAAGACAGAATCGCGCCAGATGAGCCCACGGACGGTGAGAATCCTTGCGGTGAGCGATGAGGTGAGCCGTGAGATATACGACGAGGGGATCCAAACCCGGTTCGGCGACGTGGATCTCGCCATTTCTTGCGGCGATCTGCCTTATTACTACCTTGAGTACATCGTAAGTTCGCTTAATGTCCCGCTTTTCTACGTGCACGGGAACCACGACCGCCCGCTCCAGACCGACCATGGAGTTATCCCGGAGCCACGCGGCTGTGTGTCGGTGGAGGGACGGGTGGTGCAGACCAACGGCCTTCTGATCGGTGGATTGGGGGGAAGCATCCGCTATAAGCCGACCGGGATGTATCAATACACCGAGTCCGAAATGCGGTGGCGGATCGCCAAGCTAGCGCCGCGCCTATGGCACAATTGGTTGTTGCGGAGGCGGGCGCTCGATATCTTTATCGCCCACTCCCCACCGCGCGGGATTCACGACCAGGATGATCGTCCCCACCACGGGTTCGAGGCATTCGTAACCTTGATCCACCACTATCAGCCGCGGTATTTCATCCACGGCCACACCTATCCGCAGATGGGGGTGCCGGAGAGATCCCACATTGAAAATACGGAAGTGATTCACGTGCACGGATACAAAGTGTTGGAGGTGCCCGTCATTCATGGCTGAATTTGGCTGGAGAAAGCTGGGGCGGGATCTGCTTACCGCCGTATTCCCGGTTGCCCGCCGCCGCCCGACATTGCTTATTTCATTTGATTGGGTGAAGGATCAGTTGAAATTAACGGGCAGCCGCTACCGCGGGATGCAGACGGTGGAGATCGCTAAGATCGTGGGCAGCCTCAACCGCTATCAGGATTTCGATCGCGCATTCTTGCCCCTGCATGCCACTGCGGAACGAACCGCCCGGCTCAAACGGTTGCAGCGCGCGTTGGAACGGGGGGAAATCCTCCCGCCGGTGCGCTTGTACAAAGTTGGGGATGTGTATTTTGTGGAGGATGGCCACCATCGTGTTGCCGCTGCCCGTCGCCAGGGAGCGAAAGAGATTGACGCGGAGGTGATCGAGTTTGATACCCCCGTGCCGCTCGAATCGGGCGTGACGCCGACGGATATTCTGATCAAGGCCGAGTACGCTGATTTTCTCGCCCGTACCCATCTGGACCGGCTGCGTCCGAACCAGCGCATCGAGTTCAGCGAGCCGGGACGGTACCGGGTTCTCCTTGATCACATCGATGTTCACCGTTACTTCCTCGGACAGGAGAAAAAGCGGGAGATCCCGTACGAACAAGCGGTGGTTTCGTGGTACGATAATGTGTATATGCCGATCGTAGAGACGTTTCGTCGGTTGGAGGTTCTCAAGCGGTTTTCCGGACGCACCGAGGCCGACCTGTACGTGTGGTTGTCGCGCCATCTCTATCACCTCCGCGAGCGGTATGGTCCAGACGTCGACTTGGAGAAAGCGGTACTCGATTACGCGAACAGTTACCGCCTCGGCTGGCTGGCGCGTCTGTTCCGGCAGGCTTAATCATCACATTTGTCGCCCGGGAACGAGCGCGGTAACATACAATACAATAATCTAAGGAGGAATAATGGCCCAAGAACCGCAGCCCGCAGACGAGCAACTGGTGCAGGTGATCGACAAGGGACCGGCTGGTCGGATCCACGTGCGCTTGTCCCGATTCCGCGACCGCGATTATCTCGACATTCGCAATTTCTACATGACCGAGGATGGAGAGTGGCGCCCGACGCGCAAAGGGATCGCCGTCCCGGTCGAGTTTTACGATGAGCTAATGGCCGCCCTCACCGCGGCCAAACCGCTGATCGAGGCGCGCAAAACTTAGCTGCCACAACTGCCACAACCGACGACCTGAACGTACTTGGTTATCGACGCGCGGCCACCATTGTTATCGACCACCGTCAGCGTAACCGGGTAACGAATGCCGTTGCTGCCGGCGGACGCGTATGCGTGTTCTACATATTCGCCACTGGCGGTCCTGCCGTCGCCGAAGTTCCACTGATACTCCACGATCTCGCCGTCAGCATCGGTAGACCCCGACGCGTCGAACGACACCGGATAGCCTTTGCTCACAATGTGCGGGTAGTAAGTAAACGCGGCCTGTGGCGGGTGATTGAGAATGTGCACAGTATGCGTCACCGTACCCGTCTTACCGGTGGAATCAGTTACGGTGAGGCGGACGGGATACGTTCCCGGCTGGGTGAACGTGTGTTCCGTCGTGCTTCCAACACCGGTGGTGCCATCACCGAAATCCCACGTGTAGGAAACGATACTCCCGTTGGGGCTGGATGAGGTTCCGGCATCGAACCGCACCGTGAGCGGGGGATAACCCTCGGATGGCGTGTAGGTGAACGCCGCCTGCGGCGCCTGCGAAAACAGGCATCCTCCCAACGTAGCGGCAGCAATAATAACGACGAATGCCAATACCAATCTGGGTTTCATGGTTTATTTCCTCCTTTTGCGGTCTTATTTTACTCCCGCGGTGCGCCGAGTGCACGCCGCCGGCACATCCCAATACCCTAGACACAGCTTACTCGTGATGTGATAATGGATTTTGTGGCATCACGATGGGTGCGTGCCGCTGTTATCGGCTGGGACAGGGAACAGGAATGCATATTGCGAGGGTGGTATTGTGAACAAACCGCGCGAACCGGATCCGTGGACGTACTACACGTTGGGAGAAGAAATCGCCAATGCGATCACCCACGGTGTGGGAACGCTCCTCAGTATCGCGGGACTCACGTTGCTCGTTACCCTTGCGGCACTGGCGCACGACTCCCTGCGCGTGTGGAGTTTTGCCGTATACGGCGTGAGCCTTGTGCTCCTCCATCTTGCGTCCACCCTGTATCACGCCATCCCGCCATCGCGGGTGAAGCGGATGTTCCGCATTGTCGATCACAGCTCAATTTATCTCCTCATTGCCGGCACGTACACCCCGTTTCTTGTCATTGGATTACACAACATGACACTGTTATGGGTGGTGTGGGGACTCGCAGCAGCGGGAATCGGGCTGCAGGTTGCGGCGAGCAGTTGGTTCACAAAGATGTCGGTGTTCACATACATCGGGATGGGATGGTTGGTTATCGTTGTCTTCCGTAATCTCCTCGCGGACATCCCCGTCGGCGGGGTGGTCCTTCTCATTGCGGGCGGGCTCGCAT
Organism: Candidatus Bipolaricaulota bacterium; assembly: GCA_015485945.1. Taxonomy (GTDB): domain Bacteria; phylum Bipolaricaulota; class Bipolaricaulia; order UBA7950; family UBA9294; genus S016-54. The sequence continues at coordinate 11,273 of WFSM01000060.1, forward strand.
ACATGATTGGAATCGCGTTTTACGCATGGAAGAATCTTCCTTATCACCACGCGATTTGGCACGTATTCGTCATGGGAGGAAGTGCGTGTCATTTCTTCGCGATATTCTTCTATCTGCTACCAACGCACTGAGCTGCGCCACTAGCTGCTTGCATAATTTTCGACAAATGTCCGTCGTAAACCAGTCTTAAACTTCTTCTTGATTTAGAACTATTATTAAAGTAAACTCCGCTTACAATGATGCCCGAAGAAAGAATTGTGCGGTTACGCAATGCAGGACTGACTCCGACGCCACAACGGCTGGCAGTGCTTGAATATTTGGATGACAATCACGCGCATCCAACCGCGGAAGAGATTTATCGTGCGGTACACTCCCGCCATCCAACGATTGTCAAGGCGACGGTGTACAACACGCTCTCCGCTCTAAAGAAAGTGGGTGTGATACAGGAACTCACAATCGCGCGGGAAGCAGCACGCTACGAAGCAACCGCCACTCCGCATCCTCACTTCATGTGCCGCGTATGCGGACGGATTTATGACGTCGACCTTCCGTGCATGGTGCGACCGGGCGACGATGTAAACGGGCATAAAGTGGAGGCGGTGCACACGTATATCTACGGGGTGTGCGCCGATTGTCGTCGTGATCGCGTGGAAAACGATAATCATTCTAAATTAGTTGTCCCGGAGGCAAGAGATGCCTGAACTGCCGGAGGTAGAAACAATCGTGCGTGGACTGCGGAAAGCGGTCGTGGGCGCACAGGTGGAAAAGCTCCAGGTGATCGATCCACACATATCCCTCCCGGAGAAGGAGATCATCGGGAAACGAATCGCCGCGGTTGAACGGAGGGGAAAGTACATCATCCTCCGTCTCGAACCGCATGGGTCGCTCATCTTCCATCTCCGCATGTCAGGACGACTCCTGCGCGTGTGCCCACCCGGGGAAGGGAAATACTCCCGCCTCGTCCTTCACCTTGACACCGGAGTCCTCCGGTTCATCAATCCGCGCCGGTTGGGGACGGTCGAATTCTCGGATAACGGGTTCCCTCACAAGCTCGGACTTGAGCCCCTTGGTAGTGCGTTCACCGTGCGGCGGCTGCGCGGTATCGTGCGCCACAGCCGGAGCCCGATCAAGCTGGTTTTGATGAACCAACACAAGATCGCCGGGCTCGGGAATATCTATTCCGCCGAGGCGCTGTGGCGGGCGCGGATCGACCCACGGCGGCCGGCAAACTCTCTTACCGCACCGGAAACGCGCGCGCTGCACACCGGAATCGTGGAGGTGCTTAAAGATGCGATTAATCACATGGGAACGACGTTCTCCGATTACCGCACTGCGGATGGAGATAAAGGCGGGTTTCAGGAATTTCTCGCAGTGTACGGGAAAACGGGTGAACCATGCCCACGCTGCGGCACAGAGATAGAGCGAATCAAACAGGGCGGCAGATCGACCTATCTGTGCCCTAAATGTCAAATATAAGGAGGACTTGATGGAACTGAGAGGTACAAAAACAGAGAAAAATCTGCTCACCGCGTTCGTCGGCGAGTCGCAGGCGCGTAACCGTTACTCCTACTTCGCCAGCCAGGCGAAGAAAGACGGATTTGTGCAGATCCAGGCGATATTCGAGGAGACGGCAAACCAGGAGAAGGAACACGCCAAGCGGCTGTTCAAGTTCCTAAATGGAGGCGAGGTGAAGATCGAGGCCGCGTTTCCCGCGGGTGTGATCGGCACCACAGCGGAGAACCTGACGGCCGCGGCGGCAGGAGAACACTACGAGTGGGAACAGATGTACCCCGCGTTCGCGCAAGAAGCACACGCGGAGGGGTTCACTGAGATCGCCGCCGTGTTCACGGCGATCGCCGTGGCGGAAAAGCAGCACGAAAAGCGTTATCTGGGGCTATTGAAGAACGTGGAAGCAGGAACGGTGTTCAAGAAGGACCGTCAGGTGGTGTGGCGCTGTCGCAACTGCGGGTACATCCACATTGGTCCCGAGGCCCCGGAGAAATGCCCGGCATGTGCCCATCCTCAGGCGTATTTTGAGCTACTCGCAGAAAACTGGTAATCATGGAGGTATCTAAAATGGCGGACAAATCATTACAGACACAGGAAGCGACGGGAATGCCTTTGCTTGGGGATCGGTTCCCACAATTGGAAGTACAGACGACACATGGGATGATGCAACTGCCGGATGCATTTTCCGGAAAGTGGTTCCTGCTGTTCAGCCACCCGGCTGACTTCACCCCGGTGTGCACCACTGAGTTCGTCGCGTTCCAGAAACGGTACGAAAAGTTCAAGGAGCTGGGAGCCGAGCTGATCGGCCTGTCGATCGATCAGGTGTTCTCCCATATCAAGTGGATCGATTGGATCAAGGACAACCTGAACGTGGAAATCCAATTTCCGATCATTGCTGGAACCGAGACAATCGCGCACAAGCTCGGGTTGATCCACCCGGGAAAGGGCACGAACACGGTCCGGGCGGTGTTTATCGTCGATCCCCACGGGATCATTCGTGCCATCATGTACTATCCCCAGGAGCTCGGACGCAACATGGATGAGTTTCTGCGGATGATCAAGGGATTCCAGATCGCTGATCGGGAAGGGGTTGCTATCCCGGCGAACTGGCCGGAAAACGAGCTCGTCGGCGACGAGGTGATCATCGCGCCGGCAAGCGACGTCGAGACGGCACGTACCCGCACCAAGGAGTACGAGTGCTACGATTGGTGGCTGTGCCACAAAAAGCTTGCTTAAGGAGGAAATCATGATCGGAAAGCGGATGCAGGACACGATAAATGAACAGATTAAACACGAATTGGAGTCAGCATATCTCTATCTGGCGATGGTTGCCTATTTCCGGGCTGAGGGCCTGGACGGGATGGCGACGTGGATGGAAGTGCAAACGCAGGAAGAAGTCGCCCACGCGATGCGGTTCTTCAATCACATCAACGAACGCGGCGGGCGCGTCGAGTTGCGGGCGCTGGCCCAACCACAAAAAGATTGGCCTTCGCCGCTCGAAGCGTTCAAGGCAGCATACGCGCACGAGCAATTCATCACCGGGACAATCAACGATCTCCTCAAGGTCGCCGACGAGGAGAACGACAACCCGGCAAAGATCATGCTGCAGTGGTTCGTCTCCGAGCAGGTGGAGGAGGAGGATGCGGCCAAAAAGATCGTCGACCTGCTCACCCGAGTGGGGGACTCCGGCCACGGGTTGATCATGGTTGACCGCGAACTCGGGACGCGTAAGGCCGCCCCGGCGAGCGGCGAAGGAGAGGCGGAGTGAACCAGTTTAAGATCACAACCGATCCGGCGGGGCTGAACCAGGCCCTGTTCGAGGTTACCCACGGGCTGTACGTCCTCACCGCCGTCCACGGCGGAAAGATGAACGGCCAGTGCCTCGATGCGGTGATGCAGGTGACGAACGCCCCGCCGCGGATTGCGATCGGGGTGGGGAAGAAATCCCTCACCCACGAGATGATCGCCGCGACCGGGAAGTTCGCCCTGAACGCCCTCGATCGGACCGATCCGAGGTGCCCGGACGTGGTCCGGCGCTTCGGGTTCCAGTCCGGCCGCGACGTGGACAAGTTTGCCGACTTTACACACATAGCAGGTGAGAACGGTTGCCCGCTTCTCCCGGACTCCAAGGCGTTCTGGGAGTGCACCGTCATTCCTGAGCTCACCGTCGACCTCGGTACCCATACCCTGTTTGTGGCCGCGGTCGAACGCGCCGGAACGCGGGCGGACGGTGACCCCCTCACCTACAATGAGTACAGAAAAACAATGCGAAACAGGAGGTAGTGATGGATAAATGGGTATGCACAGTGTGCGGCTATGTTTATGATCCGGAGGCGGGCGACCCGACGCAGGGGGTTGCCGCTGGCACCCCGTTCGAGGACCTACCCGACGATTGGGTGTGCCCCGATTGCGGTGTTGGGAAGGACATGTTCGAAAAGCAGGGTTAGAAGCGGCGCGATCAATCTGCTCGGTTTTGGCTTGACAACAGGATGGTTGTCGGTACAATAAACAGATAAAAAGATCGTTTTATCCGGAGAAAGTGATGATCTATTCGTTGACGACGAAGTACGCGGTGATCGCGCTGATCGAGCTCGCCTCCCATCCCGGGCCGGTTCCGGTCCGGAAGATCGCGGAAGCACGGAATATCCCGCCCCATTTCCTCGCCAAGCTTATTCCGCCGCTTGTGCGCGCCGGGATCCTCAGCTCGACACGGGGAAAGAACGGCGGGGTCAGCTTCGCCCGCGACCCGGGCGAGGTCTCCATCGCCGACGTGATCCGGGTGCTGGAAGGGGACGGATACTTCCGGGAGTGCGTGTTCGAGCTCGACCGCTGCGATGGCGACCCGAGCTGTCCGCTTCACGATGTGTGGGACCCGCTTCGCGACGAGATCACGCGTTTTCTGACCGAGACGAAGATCAAGCACGTAGCTGACAAACTGGCTACCGTCAAGGAGACATGATGAGCGAACTGATATCGACACAGCGGAAGGAGGCGTTGCGGAAGATCCTTGCCCGGTTACATGCGGGAGAGGATCCCGCCGCGCTCAAGGAAGAGTTTAAAGAGTTGGTCGGAAACGTCACCCCACTTGAGATCTCCCAGATCGAGGCGGAACTTGTCAACGAGGGGACCCCGCGTACCGAGCTCGAACGGCTGTGCGATGTACACATGGCACTGTTCAAAGAATCGCTCAGGAACGAGCTTGATGTGCCCGATTGGCACCCGCTCCACATCCTCCTCGCTGAGCATACGGGGATGCTCGCCGCGACGGAACGGATCTGGCAACTCGCCCGCGACGGGGGAGAAAGTGATGAGCTGGTGCAGCTTGGAAAGCAGCTTGCGGACACCGAGTCCCATTACCAGCGCGAGGAAAACGTCCTGTTCCCGTATTTAGAGCGACACGGGATCACCGAACCGCCAGCGATCATGTGGATGGAGCACGATCGTATCCGCGCTGAGCGCAAGGCGGTGGTCGAGCTGATCGCATCCAATATAGCAGGGAAGCTGCTCACAATAAAGGCAAAGGGCATATACGAGCTCCTGTCTTCTCACTTCCAAAAAGAAGGGAAGATCCTGTTCCTAAGCGCGCTCGAGGTTATTACCGAACCGGAGTGGGTGGAAATCAGGAATGAGTTCGACGCCATCGGCTACACCCCATTCGCGCCGGTGATCCCCGCGGCTCCTACGCTCGATGCCGACGCGGGACGGAGGACAGCAGCCGGCGAGGTCAAGTTCGCCGCCGGCACCCTCGCGCACACGGAGCTTGCCGCAATTCTGGATACACTTCCGGTTGACATCACGTTCATCGATAAGGACGACCGCGTCCGCTACTTCAATCAGGCACCGGATCGTTTGTTTGTACGCAGCCCAGCGATTATCGGGCGGGCAGTGCAGAACTGCCATCCGGAAAAGAGCGTACACATCGTCAATCACATCCTGGATGAATTCAAACACGGGGCTCGTGATGTCGCTGAATTTTGGATAACCATGGGCGGGAAGACGGCCTACATCCGCTATTTCCCGGTTCGAGACGAGAGCGGAAGCTACCTCGGAACGCTTGAGGTAACGCAGGATATTACACGAATCAAGTCACTCGAGGGGGAAAAGCGGCTCCTCGACGAAGCTTAAAAGGGGGAATAATGGCAGAAAAACTGAAGATGTTTTGCTATCAGTGCTCGCAGACCGCGGGCGGAACCGGATGCACGGTGCAGGGGGTGTGCGGAAAGGCGGCAACTGTGGCCCGGCTGCAGGATAACCTGCTCCTCGCCACCAAGGGAATGGCGGCGTATCTCTACCACGCCCGCGAGCTCGGATACACCGATTCGGAGATCGATGCGTTCCTCGAACGCGCGTTTTACGCGACATTCACCAACGTCAACTTCGACGCCGAAGAATTCGTGAACCTCGCCGTAGAAGCAGGGGAGATGAACCTGCGCACAATGCGCCTCCTCAAAAAAGCGCACATCGACACGTTCGGCGAACCGGTTCCAACCAAAGTCCACACCGGGACGAAGAAGGGGCACGCGATTATCGCCACCGGTCACGGCTTAAAGGCACTGCACGAACTTCTGAAACAAACGGAGGGCACCGGGATCAACGTCTACACCCACTCCGAGCTCCTCCCGGCACACGGTTATCCCGGCCTGAAGAAATATCCGCACCTCGTCGGGAACCTGGGCAAGGCGTGGTTCGACCAGAAGAAACTGTTCGCAGAAATTCCGGCGGCGATCCTCGGGACGTCGAACTGCGTTCTGCTGCCAAAAGACGAGTACAAGGACCGGATGTTCACCACTGGACCAGCGAAGCTCCCCGGAGTGAAGCATATTCCGGGCTATGACTATTCCGCGGTGATCGAGAAAGCGCTGGCGCTTCCCGAGCTTCCTGACCGTCCGGGCGAGATAACTCTGACTACCGGATTCTCCCTCAAGTCGATCCTCCCGCTCGCCGGCAAGATCAAGGAGTTAGTTACGGCCGGGAAGATCCGTCACTTCTTCCTCGTCGGCGGGTGCGACGCGCCGCTGCGCAAATCGACCTACTATCGCGAGTTTGTAGCGAACCTGCCGGAAGATACGATTGTGTTGACCCTCGCCTGCGGCAAGTTCCGGTTCAACGACCTCGACCTCGGTGATATCGACGGGATCCCGCGGTTGATCGACCTCGGCCAGTGCAACGACTCGATCGTAGCGATCGATCTCGCCCAGGAATTGGCAAAGCTGTTCGGAGTCGGGGTGAACGATCTGCCGCTCACGCTCATCCTATCATGGATGGAGCAGAAGGCGGTGGCCATCCTGTGGTCGTTGCTCTCTCTTGGGATCAAGGGGATCTACCTCGGCCCGATCCTGCCGGCGTGGGTGAACGACGACATCCTTAAGGTGCTGCAGGATAGCTACGATTTGCACCTGATTGGCGAACCGCGGGAGGATATCGCCCGCATCCTGGGAGGGTGAAATGAAGCCGAGAAAGATCACAGACCACGTCCAGTTCCTCGGCGTGCAGGACTTCGACCGTCGCCTGTTCGACGAGCTGATACCGCTCCCCGACGGAACGAGCTACAACGCTTATCTGGTCAACGGATCGGAGAAGACCGCCTTGATCGACACCGTTGACCCGGCGAAGCGGGACGTCCTGTTGGAACAACTCGCTGCCGTGGAGCGAATCGACTACATCGTGTCTCAACACACCGAACAGGACCATTCCGGGACGATACCCGATGTCATCGCCTCCCACCCCGAAGCGCAGATTATCGCCACCCCCAAGGCAAAGCCGATGCTCGTCGACCATCTTCACATCGATCCGGCCCGGATCAGATCGGTGGACGACGGCGAGACGATCAGCCTCGGCGACCGCACGCTCGAATTCATCCACGCCCCATGGGTGCATTGGCCGGAGACGATGCTCACCTACCTGCGCGAGGAACGGATCCTGTTCACCTGCGATTTCTTCGGATCACACTTCGCCACCACCGCGATCTACGCTCACGACAAGGGGCGGGTGTACGACGCCGCCAAGCGCTACTACGCCGAGATCATGATGCCATTTCGCACGTTCATCTCTCGTCATCTCACGCGGCTGGCGGACTATGACATCAGGATGATCGCCCCCAGCCACGGTCCGGTGCACGATGATCCCGCGTTCATCATCGATGCCTATCGCCGCTGGGTCGGAGATCCGCCGGACAATCTCGTCGTTCTGCCCTACGCCTCGATGCACGGGAGCACGCAGGCAATGGTGGACCATTTGGTGGCCGCCCTCGTCGACCGTGGTGTCGAGGTGGCGCCGTTTAACCTAACGGTGACTGACCTCGGCAAACTCGCTGAGGCGCTCGTCGATGCCGCCACAATCGTGTTCGGCACCCCGACCGTGCTCACGGGGCCACATCCGAGCGTGGTCGCGGCTGCATATCTGACGAACGCCCTGCGCCCCAAACTCCGGCACGCCGGGATAATCGGCTCGTACGGCTGGGGAGGGAAAGCGGTGGAGACAGTACGTTCCCTGGCCGGGTCGCTCCGGCTGGAGTGGTTTGAGCCGGTGATCGCCCACGGGCTGCCGCGGGACGAGGACTATACCGGGCTCGATCGCCTCGCCGCTGAGATCACCGCCCGCCACAAGGAGATGACATGACGGAAATGCCGCTACTGGAGATTGATGACCTCGCGGTAAATATCGGCAACGAGCCGCTGTTATCCGGGATCAACCTCACCGTCGCCCCGGGCGAGATCCACGTTGTGTTCGGGCCAAACGGCTCAGGCAAGTCAAGCCTGATCAAGACGATCATGGGGATACCACCATACCGGGTCACATCAGGCGACATTCGGTTTGAGGGAAAATCGATTCTCGATTTTCCGATCGACGCCCGGGCGCGGCTCGGGATCGGGCTTGCGTTCCAGCAGCCGCCGCCGGTGCGCGATGTTTCGCTGTCCGCACTGGGAAAAGCGCTCGAGATCGATACCGACCGTATCGCCGCCGAGGCTGCACGGCTAGGGATGACCGGGCACCTCAACCGCGGCTTGAATGACGGGTTCTCCGGCGGGGAGCAGAAACGGAGCGAGCTCCTTCAGCTTCTTCTTCAACGACCGCAACTGGTCCTGCTTGACGAGCCGGAATCCGGGGTTGACGTCGACAGTTTGAAGCTGTTACGGAGCGTGATCGAACAATTATTCCAGCGGGACAGGCCAATCCGGGAGCGCACAGTCGGCGGAATTATCGTCACCCACACTGGGGCAATCCTTGAACACCTGCACGCCACCCGCGGTTACGTTCTCGTCAATGGGAAATTCATGTGCTCGGGGGCACCGCTCGACATTTTCGATCAGATATCGGCAAACGGGTTTGGTAACTGCCTCGCCGAGGCACGAATAAAGGAGAAGATCCATGACTTCCTCAAAGAATAAACTCGACCTGCGGAAAGTTGGCTACGACGAGTCCGGGGAGACCCCACGGTCGGCATCATTCTTGATCGAGGACGATACTGCCCGCGTTGCCTCCTCCAGCGAGCGGGCGCTAGTGATGGCATCGATCCGGCAGGCGCGAGTGGATTACCCATGGGTGCGAGCATTGGAGTGGAGCCTGGTCGACCCGGAAACGGACGAGTTCACCCGGATCGTGGCGCAGCATCCCGATCCGGCGGGGAACTTCATCCACGTCAAGGAGGGGGCGAAGATCAGGTTCCCGGCCCAGTCTTGCTTCCTGCTCAAGGCCGATCGGAACGAACAGGTGTTGCACAACGTGATTGTGCTCGAACCCGGGGCCGAGCTTCATCTCATCACCGGCTGCACCGCCGCCTCGTACAGCAATGTCGGCAAGCACATCGCGGTGACCGAGATCTTCGTGCGCGCGGGGGCAACCCTCACCTACACCATGGTCCACGATTGGGCCCCGGAGGTGGAGGTGCGGCCGCGGACCGAGGTGATCGTCGAGGACGGAGGGACATACCTATCCAACTACATCGCCCTCACCCGGGTGAAGCACATCGACACCAACCCGCTCGCAGTGGTGAAGGCCGGCGGCACAGCGCGGTTCAACTCGATCATCTACGCCAAGGCGGGCTCGTACTTCGATGTCGGCGGGAGGGTTAGGCTGCTCGGTGCTGGGGCACGGGGGGAGATCGTCAGCCGCGTGGTGGCGACGGGAAGCAAGGTCATCTCGCGTGGACTGATCGAGGGCGGAAATGCCGATACCAAGGGGCATATGGAGTGTAACGGGATCATGCTCGACAGGGAAGCGGTGATCCACGCCATTCCCGAGCTCAAGGCAACTTACCCCGACACCGAGCTGTCGCACGAGGCGGCGGTGGGAAAAATCGCCGGTGACCAGCTTAACTACCTGATGGCACGCGGTCTGTCCGAGGAGGAGGCGCGGGCACTCATCATCCGCGGGTTCCTCAACGTCAAGATCGATGGCTTGCCCGCGTCACTGCAGCAGGTGATCGACACAATGATCGAACAAGCGATGGCGAAGGAAGCGATTTAGATGGTCTGAATGGAGGGGTGCTCCCCGCGGAAGAAATGTTGACGAATAGAAGAAGGAATAACCGCCAACCAAAAGGAGGTCTATCATGGCGAAGGTAACACGAGAGGTAGTGGAACGGGCAGGGGTCGATGTCGACCAGTTGTTGGAACTTCTGGTGAAAAACGCCTCGGCGGAGATCACCACCTATTACTACTACACGATCCTCCGGTTCAACCTGATCGGTCTTGCCGGCGAGGGAATCAAGGAAATTGCCGAGACGGCGCGGATCGAGGACCGGAACCACTTCGAGGCGTTGCTCCCCCGGATCTACGAGCTAGGAGGAAATCTGCCTCAGGACATGAAGGAGTTTCACGACATGTCGGCCTGTCCGCCGGCCCATCTTCCGGCCGATCCGACCGACGTCACCGCGATCCTGAAGGTCCTGGTGGAGGCGGAGCGCTGCGCCGTGCGCGGCTACACCCAGATCTGCAACATGACAGCAGGGAAGGACCACCGCACCTACGACCTGGCGCTGGCGATCCTGAACGAGGAAATCGAGCACGAGTCGTGGTTCTCCGAGTTCCTCGGCGAGGGACCGTCCGGCCACTTCTTGCGGCGCGGCGAGACATCGCCGTTCGTGTCCAAGTTTTTACGGTGAAGGATGCGTACATTCACCTCTGATGAACTCGCCCGCTACGACGGGAAAGACGGGAGGCCGGCGTACATCGGCTACAACGGCAAGGTGTACGACGTGTCGGATAGCTTCCTGTGGCGCAACGGGAAGCACCAGGCGCTGCACGTGGCGGGGGTGGATCTGACCAAAGCTTTGGACAGCGCTCCGCACGGCGCGGATCTCCTCGACCGGTTTCCCGTCGTCGGCTCCCTCACACAGCGGGCAAACCAAGACGTACAGGAGGACGGCAAATGAGCATCATCAAAGCGGAAATGAAGGGGCCGGGGTTCGTCCTGTCCGACCAACACGGCGACAAGGTCGACCTGGCGAAACTGCGAGGACGTAAGGTTATCCTGTCATTCCATCCGCTCGCGTTCACCCCGGTGTGCGCCAAGCAGATGAAAGCGCTGGAGAAAAATCGCGCAGAGTTCGACAAGCTGAATGCGGTCGCGTTCGGAATAAGCGTCGATTCCGTCCCGGCGAAGCACGCGTGGGCCAAGGACCTGGGGATCAAGAAAACACCGTTACTATCCGATTTCTGGCCGCACGGTGCGGTCGCCGCATCCTATGGGATCTTTCGCAACGCGGACGGCTACTCCGAGCGGGCGGTGATCATCCTCGACGCGGATGGAATCGTGCAGTGGTCCAAGGTATATCCGATGAGCGAGGTCCCCGCTATGGGGGAAATCATGGAGCAACTAAAAACAACCTAAGGAGGTATCGGTATGAGGCCGATGACAACGGAGAACCTTAAGGCGGCGTTTGCCGGAGAATCACAGGCGCACATGCGCTACCTCGCGTTCGCCGATGCGGCGGAGAAGGAAGGAAAGAGTAATCTGGCGCGGCTGTTCCGGGCGATCGCCTACGCCGAACAGGTACACGCCATCAACCACCTGCGCGAGCTCAGCGGAATCGGCGACTCATCAGCGAATCTACAGGAAGCGATAACCGGTGAAACGTTTGAGGTAGAGGAAATGTACCCCGCTTACAACAAGGTCGCCGAGATGCAGGGCGAGTCGGGCGCGGTCCGCAGCACCCACTACGCCCTCGAAGCGGAGAAGATCCACGCCGACATGTACAACCAGGCGAAGGGAAAGGCCGACGCCGGAAAGGACGTTGAGATCGGCAAGGTGTACATCTGCCCGATCTGCGGTTACACAGTGGAGGGGGACGCCCCGGATAAGTGCCCGGTGTGCGGCGCCCCACGGGACAAGTTCGTGGAGTTCTAACGGAGGTGACCAATGCGACTTGGTGAACTGATCAAGACAGGAACCCAGGAAGGTAAAGAAAAGCACGTCCCGGTGATCGAACGCGTAAGCTGCGAGGAATGCGGCAAGGACGCGGTGAAGATCACGGTGGGAAAGGAAGTCCCACACCCGAACACGATCGAGCATCACATCAAGTGGATCATGCTGTTCGGGGTCAAGGACGGGCGAGCGGTGCATATCGCCACGTTTGACCTCGGCCCAACGTACGGTGCACCAACGGTAACAGCCGACGTCGAGTTGGACGGAATCTCCGAACTAATCGCGGTCGAGTACTGCAACCTGCACGGACTGTGGGAGAGTTCGCTAAAGCTGTAAGGAGGATAAAACATGGCCGAAGAAGGGAAGATCTACGTGTGCGATATCTGCGGGCAGGAAGTGAAGGTGACGAAGGCGGGGGCAGGGACACTCGTGTGCTGCAACCAGCCGATGCGCCTCAAGGAAGAATAAAAGTCACCGGCGTCCCGATAACAAGTGGGGCGCCCATTTTTTACACGAAAGCCGGGGCAGATTATGCGGCCTGATAGGATAACCGTTCAAATCAAGCGGGTTTACGACCCAGTGAACGATGATGACGGAATGCGGGTGTTGGTAGACCGACTGTGGCCGCGCGGTATCTCGAAGGAGCAAGCCAAACTCGATGAATGGGCAACGGATCTGGCTCCAAGTGCCGCACTGCGCCGTCAGTTCCATCATGATCCGAATAGATGGGAGGAGTTCCGCGCTCGCTATCTTGCGGAACTACATGCGCCACCGAAGCAGGCGGCATTGGCAACATTGGTTGCCCGTGCCGACAGTGGGAAAATAACGTTGCTCTACGCAGCCAAGGATCGTGACCACAACAACGCGCTCGTCTTGAAAGAGGTGTTAGCTGAGCTGCTTGCCGGATGATCCCTTCACGCCGAGCCGACTTATTGAGGAGCGATAACCGATGAAAGCTACGGTCCGCCAGTTGCTCGCGGGGATGAGGGACATTCAGCTGCTCAAGTACCTCGGCCCCGGGTTTCTGATCACGATCGGGTTTATCGATCCGGGCAACTGGGCGACTAACATCGCGGGCGGATCCCAGTTCAACTACAGCCTTCTATGGGTTATCACGTTAAGCACCCTGATGCTCGTCCTCCTGCAGCACATGTCGGCGAAGTTGGGGATCGTCACCGGCGAATCATTGGCCCGCAATATCCGCGATCACTTTTCTCCGCCGCTCGTTGCCCTGTTCGGCGTGAGCATCGTCGCCGCCTGTTTCGCCACCGATGTCGCGGAACTATTGGGGGCAGCGATCGGGTTTCGCATCCTCCTCCATATCCCGGTGGTGATCGGCGCCCCGCTCACCGTCGTTCTGGAAGCAGTAGCGATCCTCAGCCAACGCTACCATCGCCTCGAACGGATGATCATCCTCTTCCTCGCCGTTATTGGACTCTGCTATGTGGCCGAGATATTCATCGTCCATCCCGCATGGGGGACATTGTTGCCCCACATCGTTATCCCCACGGTCAACTCCGGGAACATCCTGATCATCACCGGGATTCTCGGGGCGGTGGTGATGCCGCACAATATCTACCTCCATTCCAACGTAATCCAGAGCCGGGATTGGGGCAAGGACGCCACGGAGCGTCACTCCCTGATCCGGATGGAGCTGACCGACACATCGTTGGCGATGTTCGCCGGCTGGTTGATAAACTCCGCGATGATCGTCGTGGCGGCGGCCGTGTTCTTCCGCCATGGGGTAATCGTGACTAGCATCGAGCAAGCCGCAGCGACATTGAGGCCACTTGCCGGTCCGGCAGCGGGAGTACTGTTCGGAATCGCCCTGTTGTTTGCCGGGGTCAGTTCCTCCATCACCTCATCCGTGGCTGAGACGAACGTGATTACCGGTTTCCTCGGCCGACCAGAGGACCCCCACACCTGGCTCTACCGGATTGCCCTTGTGATCACAGCGATCCCGGCGATGGTCATAATTCTGCTACGGATCGATCCCTACCAGGTGCTGATCCTGAGCCAGGTAGCGCTCAGCATCCAGCTTCCGTTGACCATTTTCCCACTGCTGGTATTGGTGCGGAACAAGAAAGTGATGGGAAACTTCGCCAGCCGCTCGTGGGAGCTCGGTCTTGGAGTGACCATTGGAGTGGGAGTGACACTGCTCAACGGGCTCTTGCTCTGTCAAGTGTTTGGAGGGAGGTTCGGATGATGCGTGTTCTTTTGCCGCTGGATTGCACGTCTGTCGATGATGCTGTCCTCAAGATGGTTGAGCAGCTTATCCCGCATCTGGAATCTGAGGTGCTCCTGCTCCGAGTGATCCACGCCCATACCCGGGATATGCTGACCGAGGAGCGGGAGAAGGCGCAACGCTGTCTCCATCAAGTCGAGGAGAGGCTGCGCAACCACGGCATATCCGTACGCTCCGCGACAGCCACGGGGGAAGTAGCAGCGACGATCATCAGGATGGCCGAAGAAGAGAAGTGCGATCTCATCGCGATGGCCACCCATGGCCACCACTCGTGGGAGCGGTTCCTGCTGGGAAGCGTGGCCGATGTCCTGCGCCATCGCTCATCAATCCCGCTCCTGCTGGTGAAGGCCCATGCACACAAAGACGGCTAGAAATGCAAGTATACCGTCAGCGGATTAGGAGATGATTATGCAACTATTTCGTCAGGTAAGTGAGTTTGCTCCTGCATTAAGCATGGATCAAATTAACGGGTATCTCATCCTCTATTTCTACCCCAAGGCGAACACGCCGGGCTGCACGCGCGAGGCGCAGGATTTCACCGCTCTGTTGCCGGAATTTCACAAGCTCGATGCCGAGGTCGTTGGCGTCTCCCCGGACAAGCCGGAGACGCAGGCGAAGTTCATCCAAGCGAAGTCGCTTGCGGTGACCATGCGCTCCGATCCGGATAAGGCTCTCGCCCGCGCGTTCGGGGCGCTCAAGGAAAGCGGCGGTATCCTGCGCTCGACGTTCCTGATCGACCGTGCCGGGATCGTGCGCGCGGAGTGGAGAAAGGTAAAGGTCGACGGCCACGCCCAGGAGGTATTGGAGACGCTGCGCGCGCTATATGAATCCGACCGGCGGATCAATCCGCTGATCTCCGCCCGCCGCGCCGTCCGGGCGCTGGCGGAGGCACCGGTATCGCGGGAGGAGATCGAGACCATGATCGCGGCGGCGCATTTAGCGCCATCGTGCTTCAACAATCAGCCGTGGCGATTCGTCGCGATCGATGATCCGCAGACCCTGGCCGCGGTGAAGGGGGCGATGCCCAAGGGGAACTACTGGACCGGCCCGGCGCCGGCGATCATCGCCGTAACCTCCAAGTCCGAGATCGACTGTCAACTCTCCGATAACCGCGACTATTACTTGTTCGACTGCGGGATGGCCGTCTCCAATCTGATGGTCCAGGCAACGGGGATGGGACTCGTCGCCCATCCGATCGCCGGCTATAACCCGGTTAAGGTCAAGGAACTCCTCGGGATCCCGGACGACTACGTGCTGATCACGCTCGTCATCATCGGCCGGCCGGGAGATCCGGAGACTTTGTCGGAGAAACATCGGGAAGTTGAACTGGGTCCCCGCAATAGAAAACCGCTCACCGATGTCCTATTCTGGAATCGGTTCGAGGAAAGGAGTTAAAGATGGAGTACGCAACGCTTGGAACAAGCGACCTTAGGGTCACCAAGATCGGGTTGGGAACGTGGCAGTTCGGGACAGAGGGTTGGGGGTTCGGGCAGGATTTCACCGAACAAGAGGCACTCGCCGTGATGGATAAGGCGTTGGAACTCGGGATCAACCTGATCGACACCGCCGAGGTGTACGGCGACGGTCGCTCCGAGGAGATCGTGGGAAAAGCGCTCGCCGGGCGGCGCGATCGGGTCGTCCTCGCCACCAAGGTCCTCCCGCGTCACCTGCGGGAACGCGATCTCGTTCGTGCCTGTGACGAGAGCCTGCGGCGCCTGAACACGGACCGGATCGACCTGTACCAGATTCATGCTGCCGAGCCCTATGTCCCGTTGGCCGAGTCGATGTCCGGTCTCGCCAAGCTCATCGACCAGGGGAAGGTTCGCTACGTCGGGGTGAGCAACTTCCCGGTTCCGCTCCTGCGCGCGGCCGAGGACGCATTTTCGGGTCGGATCGTGTCCAACCAGGTCCGCTACAACCTCCTCCAACGTGACATCGAAGCGGAGATCCTCCCCTACTGCCGCGACCACGGGATCACCGTAATCGCCTACAGCCCGCTCGCCCAGGGGCTTCTCACCGGAAAGTACGACCGCGACCACCTCCCGACGGACAAGATTCGCCAACGCAACCCGCTATTCCGGGAGGAGAATATGGTTCAGGTCTTCCCGGTGATCGATCTGCTGCGCCAGATCGGAGAGGCACACGGGGTGACGCCAGCCCAGGTGGCGCTCCGCTGGGTCACGCAGCAGGAGGGCGTCATCGCGATCCCCGGAGCGAAGCGACCGGCCCAAGTGGAGGAGAACGCCAGGGCGCTCGGGTGGTCCCTCTCCCCGGACGAGCTTGCCCACCTTGATGCGGCAAGCAGTGGGCTGAAGTTTAGCTACTTCTAACCAGCACAGGGGCCAAGTGACCGCCAACAGAAGGAGGACTAAATGAGCACAAAGCTGGCAGTGATACTATCATCAGGTGATCCAAAGGTCATTGAGATCGGGCTGATGTACACCCTGAATGCGATCAAAAACAGCTGGATGGACAACATCAAGCTTTATCTGTTTGGCCCCGCCGAGGTCGAAATTGCCACTGATCCCGACCTGAGGACGTCGGTCCAGAAGGTCATTGCGGAGGGGACGATACCGGTTGCATGCAAGTGGGGCGCCGATAAGTACAGCGTGAGCGCGCTGCTGGCCGAGCTCGGATGCGAAGTGGACTACGTCGGCGCTTTGATCTCTCGCGCCATTCGCGACGGCTACGTACCGCTCACCTGGTAATGGAAATACCACCAAAGGAGGAGTTATGACGATCATCGACGATGCGATCGAAATGGAAGAGCGGGCGCGAAGCTACTACGCGGAATCGAGAGAGAAGGTCTCCGACCCGAGTGGGAAGAAGATCCTCGAATTGTTGGCAACGGAGGAGGAGCGGCACGCTCAGATCCTGGCGGGGATGCGGACGGGAGACTACGGGAAACTCGGATCATCCTCCCTCGTCTCTGAGGTGAAGGGGTTGGTTGAAGGGGCGGTAAACCAGGGAAATAACGCAATCTCGTCCGACGCCTCCCTGCGGGGAATCCTGCAGCAGGCGATGGAGATCGAGCAGGCGACGAAGAAGTTTTATGAGGAAAAAGGGAAAACAGCGGCCGATCCGGAGGAGGTAGAGCTGTTCTTCCACCTCGCCACGCAAGAGCTCGAGCATTACCTTCTCGTCAGCAGCCTCGCCGAGTACTTCGATCGACCGCGGGAATGGGTCGAATCGGCCGAGTTCGGGCTCCGCCCGGAGTACTGAGGGTGAACCGCTACGACTTTGTCATCCTCGGCGGCGGGGCGGCCGGGTTCGCCGCGGCGACGGTGGCGGACGAGCTCGGAGCACGGACAGCGATGATCAACGCCGGCCTCCCGCTCGGCGGCACGTGCGTCAACGTCGGCTGCGTCCCGACGAAGCACCTCATCGCGGTCGCGGAGAGCCTCCACGCCGCTCGTCATCCCCGGTTCGAAGCACTCGGCATTCCATCACCAACGTTCGACTTTTCCCGCACAATCGCGGAGAAGGATCGGTTGATCGCGACCTTGCGCGGGACGAACTACCACGACGTTCTCGCTGAGATGCCAAACGTAGAGTTCATCCCCAGTGAGGGGAGGTTCGTCTCCCCGCATGCGATCGATGTCGATGGAAAGCGGATTGAAGGGGAGCACTTCCTGATCGCCACCGGCGCCTCCCCGCGGATCCCATCGTTCCCCGGGATCGAGAAGGCCGGCTACCTCACGAATCGAGAGGCGTTATCCCTCGATCGCCTGCCAAAGAGTCTGATCGTCATCGGGGCCGGCCCGCTCGGCCTGGAGTTCGCCCAGATGTTCTCCCGGTTCGGGTGCGCCGTCACCGTCCTCACCCACGGGAAGAGAATCCTCTCCCGCGAGGAGCCGGAGATCTCCGCCGCCCTTGCCGGGTACCTGCGAGAGGAGGGAATCGCCATCCATACCGAGGTCGAGGTGACGGCGGTGCGCGCCGCGGGTGGGATGAAGACTGTGGAGGCGCTGATCGCGGGGAAAGAGGAATCATTCACCGCGGCGGAGATCCTGATCGGGGTCGGGGTGCGGGCGAACACCGGATCGCTCGGGCTTGACCGGGTTGGGGTCGGGGTCGAGGAGAACGGCGATATTCGGGTGGACGAGCATCTGCGCACGCGCGTCGGGCACATCTTCGCCGCTGGCGACGTCATTGGACCCCCGCACCTGGAGACGGTCGCGGCCAAGGAGGGGCACGTGGCGGCGCGTAACGCTCTGGCCGATGCGAACGAAACGATCGACTACTCCGCCATCCCCCACGCCGTATTCACCTCGCCCCAGGTGGCGAGCGTCGGGATGACCGAAGAGGCGTACGCGCGCGAACATCAGCTGTGCAGTTGCCGCACGGTCGAGATGCGCTACGTCCCCAA
The DNA here is from genome assembly GCA_015485945.1 of Candidatus Bipolaricaulota bacterium. Classification (GTDB taxonomy): domain Bacteria; phylum Bipolaricaulota; class Bipolaricaulia; order UBA7950; family UBA9294; genus S016-54. The sequence continues at coordinate 29,761 of WFSM01000060.1, forward strand.
GGCGCGGGCGATCGAGAATACGCGCGGCCTGATCAAGATGACGATCGATCCGAAGACGACGCGGATCGTCGGGGTGCACATCCTCGCCCCGCTCGCCGCCGAGATGATTCACGCGGCAGTGCTCGCGGTGCGAAATCGGATGACGATCGACGAGCTAATCGATACCGTGCACGTCTTCCCAACACTATCAGAAGGGATCAAGATGGCCGCCCAGGCGTTCCGCCGCGACGTCACCAAGATGAGCTGCTGCGTGGAATGAGCCCCCCAATGGATCGAGAACGGCTCTGGTACCTGGCCCGGTTCAACCTCCTGGCCGCGCGATACCGCCGAAGGAGATGGCGGTGTTCAACCGCGAGGTGAAGGACACGAGATACAAGCGGGGCGAGACAATCTACCTCCCCGGCGACACAAGCGATGTCGTCTACTTCATGAAGATGGAGAGAGCTTTGGGGCGTAGAATTCAGAAATAACGGTTTGATCGTCCCTCTTGTTAATTTGTAAGCCAGCTTACATTGGATGGAAGAGTTCACGGGGTTGCGCCCCAATCCCGGTAGCTAAACCCTGACTCTGAGCGTATGGAAAAAAGTTGCAAAAATCCTATTCCATAGGGATTTATCGCTGGTGCACTTGACAACAAATCAAAACGATGTTATAGTTATTACGTTGGTGATTGGGCTCTGGAAAAAGTGACTCTGTTGTAAGGCAGGGGGCACAAAGCTACGGATCTTAATTAAAAGATAGCCGGGCTGCCAGGGCCGGGGAGAGAACCGATGTTGGGCAGTCTGGTTTATTGTGTTGGTGTATCTGAAACGCTCTTCGAGAGATCGAGGAGCGTTTTGGTTTCCATTCGCTGCGAATGTAACCAAATGAGAAATAATAGAGAGGAAGGAACTACTGCCGCGTGTAACAAGGTGGAATCGCCGCCCTGCCGATTCAGTCACGCGGCGTCTGGTACAGCCAGCGAACGCGTAACGGCAGGGCGAGCTTAGAACAAGGAGGTGATAACGTCCGTAAAGCAGATTTCGTGAACAAGATCTTGTGTAAACCTAAAAGGAGGAACGATGAAAAAGAATGTTGCGCGTCTGCTAGTTGTGTCGATGGTGGTATTAATCCTGGTTGGCGTTGGTGTAGCTGCCCAAGGACCGGGTTATAGTAAAGCGAAAGCGACTGCGCTGGCGTTTCTAGAGCGGTTCCGATCGTGTACGGATGGCCTTGAGCTCAGTGGTTATGTTAC